>NZ_JBEXKB010000051.1:38131-71254 GCF_040609455.1 Kitasatospora sp. NPDC004669 | reverse complement strand
CCCCACCACCCGCCGTTATGGGGTGACCCCCCCCCCCCGGCCGCCGGACCCGAGATCTCGGGTCCGGCGGCCGTTCTGCTCACCGGGCAGGCGCAAGGTGCACCCGGCAGGCGTAATGTGGAGCCCTACTCGCCAGTAACTTGAAGGGCAGGCCACCTCTCATGACCACCGCGACCCGCAGCGAGTTCGACCAGGGCATCGCCCTGACCAGACATCCCGAGGAGTCCGGCCGCTACGACGCCGAGCTCGGCGCCGGCTGGCAGATCGGCGGCGGGGTCAACGGCGGCCTGCTGCTCGCCGTGGCCGGACATGCGCTGTCGCTGGAGCACGGCGAGCACCCGGACCCGGTGTCGATCAGCGGTTACTACCTGTCCGCCTCCACGCCCGGTCCGGCCACCGTCCGCACCGAGGTGCTGCGCAGCGGTCGCGGCCTGTCCACCGGCACCGCCTCGCTCAGCCAGGACGGCGTCGAGCGGTTGCGGGTGGTGGCCAGCCACGGCGACCTCGCCGCCGCCGAGGGCGAGGTGCGCACCAGCGCCACCCCGCCGCAGCTGCCGCCGCCGGACCAGTGCATCGGCGTCGAGCACGCGCCCAAGCAGCTGATCGAGCAGGCCGCCCTGCTGGAGCGCTTCGACCTGCGGCTCGACCCGGCCACCGTCGGCTGGGCGCTCGGGCAGCCCTCCGGCGCCGGGCGGATCCAGGGCTGGTTCCGGCTCCGCGACGGCCGTGAGCCCGACCCGCTGCTGCTCCTGCTGGTCGCCGACGCGCTGCCGCCGGTCACCTTCGACCTCGGCATGCCCGGCTGGGCCCCGACCATCGAGCTGACCGTCCACCTGCGGGCCAAGCCGGCCCCGGGCTGGCTGCGGGTCACCCACGCCACCCGCAACCTGGCCGGTGGCTACTTCGAGGAGGACGCCGAGATCTGGGACGAGGCCGGCCGTCTGGTCGCCCAGTCCCGCCAGCTGGCCCGGGTGCCGCGTTCGTCGTGAGGTGACGCGGATCCGGCGTGAGGTGACTCGGAGGCGGCCACCGGTATTACCGGTGGTTACATTCCTGTGACACGCCGTACGTGTGTGGCGCGCGGAACTGGGGAGTAACACGGTCAGCGGCGAGCCCTCGCCGCTGACCGTCACCGCCGACGGTCGCCCGCCGACGCCAGGAGCCTCGATGACCAGCCGCAAGGGCCGCGCCCGCCGTAACTCCGACTGCACCGCCGGCGGCTTGCGGCCCGCGCTGCGGGCGCCGCACCGGCCGCGGCCGGTCGAGGGGGCCGAGCAGGCGTTCGTCATCGGGGTGCTCACCAACGCCGCGGACTTCCGGCGGGCCCGGGCCTGGGGTGTGACCGACGCTCCCGACTACGAGCGCTACCTGGCCGACACCGCCGAACTGCTGGCCGACGCCCTGGAGCGGTTCGAGACCGTCCGGGCCCGGATGTTCCACCCGCAGGACTTCGAGGAGTTCTGCCTGCTGCACCGGCTGGACCCGGCCGAGCCCGCCTCCCGCGACCGGTACCTGGTCAACCCGCCGCTGCAGACCCAGCTGCTGGCCTACCAGGGCGAGGAGCTGGCCGGGGACTTCGTGCCGCGCCTGGTGAGGGCCCGGGAGAACGGGCTGACGCTCTGCCACGCGGACCTGCTGCTGGACGGCGGTCTGTACGGGGGCGCGGGCGAGATCGACGAGGAGCACGCCCGCTGGGTGCGCGCCGCCTACCAGCGCGGGGGCGAGGTGTTCCGCCGGATGCTGGTCGGCGCGGGCGCCGGGGTGTACGAGCTGCGCCTGCAAGTGGACGCGCCGGACGGGAAGCTCACCGCCGCGGCCCGGGTGCTGCAGTGGGAGGACGGCGTGGTGCGGATCAACGACGAGGACCTGGAGCTGGTCTGCGCGGTGCTGTGCACCGGGCTGGCGCTGGAGCTGCCGGGCGTCGCGGTGCTGCACGGCTCGCAGGGTTCGGCCGCCTCCTGCGGGGAGTACCTGCCGGCCGCCTGGGCCTGGTCGAGCGGCGGGCCGGACTGGGCGCCGGCCGCCCGGACGGTGCGGCTGGACGGGGTGGCGGCGCAGCCGGGCTACAGCCTGGGCACGGTCTGCTGAACTGCTGCTGCCGCGCCGAAGGGCGCGTTGGTACCGAAGGCGAGGTGGCGGTCACCGCAACACCGCGGCGCGGCCCCCGGATCCGGGGGCCGCGCCGTGACGTTTCTGCTTGTCAGCACGAGTGAAACGCGTGCTGGCTTCCATTGATGGGAGCCGGTGCGGTGAGCGTCAGCTCGCGTCCTCCTCGCGCACCGCGCGGCGCGCGTCGGGGTTGAGCACGCCCCAGGAGATCAGCTGCTCGGTGAGGATCGACGGCGACTGGTCGTAGATCACGGCCAGCGTGCGCAGGTCGTCCTGGCGGATCGAGAGCACCTTGCCGTTGTAGTCGCCGCGCTGGCTCTGGATGGTCGCCGCGTAGCGCTGCAGCGGGCCGGCCTTCTCGGACGGGACCTGGGTCAGTCTCTCCAGGTCGAGGACCAGGCGCGGCGGCGGCTCGGCAGCGCCGCCTGGGGTGCCGCCGGGCAGGAGCTCCTGCACCGGAACGCCGTAGAACTCGGCGAGCTCGGCCAGCCGCTGCACGGTGACCGCACGGTCGCCGCGCTCGTACGAGCCGACGACGACTGCCTTCCAGCGCCCCTGGGACTTCTCCTCGACACCGTGCAGGGAGAGCCCCTGCTGAGTGCGGATCGCTCGGAGCTTGCCTCCGAGCTGCTTCGCGTAGTCGCTGGACATTGATCTCCCCGGACGAGATTGCTTCGCGTTCAGTGGTGGGTCACGGGCGATCGTCGACGCCGTTACCGGTGGGTTCGACGGCCGTCTCGTAACTCACTGTGAGGTTACGTAGAGTAAGGTAGTTGCGTCAAGCCGAATGGGGCACTCGTGCGAATGGCCTGCATCATCGGTGCGTCCAGGGCGTTAACCCGATGAAGCGGAACGGTGGACGTCCATTTGCCTCCCGGGGCGCTGATAGAATGACCCGAAGCCCACGCCCGGTTAGGCGGGGGCAGATCCCAGACATCCTTTAAGGCCCGTCCCGTGAGGCGGGGAAGGAGGTCCGCTTCGGCATGACCGCACACCAAGAACCGACGCCGCGGCCGCCGCACCAGGTGCTGGACGGCACGGACATCGCCCGGGTCGTCACCCGGATAGCGCACGAGATCGTCGAGCGCGCCAAGGGCGCGGAGGACGTCGTGCTGCTCGGCATCCACACCAGGGGCGTCCACCTCGCCCGCCGCCTGCACGGCCGGCTGGCCCAGATCACGGGGCGCGAGATCCCGCTGGGCACCCTGGACATCACCATGTACCGGGACGACCTGCGGCTGAAACCCGCCCGCGCCCTGGAGCACACCGAGATCCCGCCCGGCGGCATCGACGGCAAGCTGGTGATCCTGGTCGACGACGTGCTCTTCTCCGGCCGCACCATCCGCGCCGCGCTCGACGCGCTGAGCGACATCGGCCGCCCGCGCGCCGTCCAGCTCGCCGTCCTGGTCGACCGAGGCCACCGCGAGCTGCCGATCCGGGCCGACTACGTGGGCAAGAACCTCCCCACCTCGCTGCGCGAGGCCGTGCAGGTGCGCCTGTCCGACACCGACGGCGTGGACGCCGTCCTGGTCGGCGACCGCGACTACACCGCCCGCAGCTCGCAGGCCCTGGCCTCCCAGCCCACCGAACCGCACCTCCCGGAGTAACCCGCGTGAAGCGCCACCTCGTCTCCGCCGCCGATCTCAGCCGCGACGACGCGCTGCTGATCCTGGACACCGCCGAGGAGCTGGCCCAGCTCTCCGGCCGGGCCGTCAAGAAGCTGCCCACGCTGCGCGGCCGCACCGTCGTCAACCTCTTCTTCGAGGACTCCACCCGCACCAAGACCTCCTTCGAGGCCGCCGAGAAGCGGCTCTCCGCCGACGTCATCAACTTCTCCGCCAAGGGCTCCTCGGTCTCCAAGGGCGAGAGCCTCAAGGACACCGCGCTGACCCTGCAGGCGATGGGCGCCGACGCGGTCGTCATCCGCCACCACGCCTCGGGCGCGCCGGCCCGACTGGCCCAGTCCGACTGGCTGCACGGCAGCGTGATCAACGCCGGTGACGGCACTCACGAGCACCCCACCCAGGCGCTGCTCGACGCCTTCACCATGCGCCGCCACCTGAACGCGGGCCTCGGCAAGGACCTCGCGGGCCGCCGGGTCACGATCGTCGGCGACATCCTGCACAGCCGGGTCGCCCGCTCCAACGTGCACCTGTTGACCACCCTCGGTGCCCAGGTCACCTTCGTCGCCCCGCCGACCCTGCTGCCGATCGGCATCGAGAACTGGCCCTGCGAGATCAGCTACGACCTCGACAGCGTGCTGCCCAAGACCGACGCGCTGATGATGCTGCGGGTGCAGCGCGAGCGGATGAACGCCGCGTTCTTCCCGACCGAGCGCGAGTACAGCCGCCGCTACGGCATGAACGGCATCCGGATGGCCCAGCTGCCCGAGCACGCCATCGTGATGCACCCCGGCCCGATGGTCCGCGGCATGGAGATCACCGCCGAGGTCGCCGACTCGCCGCGCTGCACCGTGGTCGAGCAGGTCGCCAACGGAGTCTCCGTCCGGATGGCCGTCCTCTACCTGCTCCTCGGCGGAGCCGTATTCGCCGATGGTCCCGCCGAACCCGCCGCCGCCCCCCGCACCGACTCCGTGGAGACCGCCCAGTGACCAGCTACCTGATCCGCAACGCCAAGATCCTGGGCGGCGCCCCGCAGGACCTCCACCTCGCCGACGGTGTCGT
This sequence comes from Kitasatospora sp. NPDC004669, assembly GCF_040609455.1. Lineage (NCBI taxonomy): Bacteria > Bacillati > Actinomycetota > Actinomycetes > Kitasatosporales > Streptomycetaceae > Kitasatospora > Kitasatospora sp. NPDC004669. Next base: position 66,461 of record NZ_JBEXKB010000051.1, on the reverse strand, counting down.
CAAGGCGATCGGCACCGGCCTGGCGGTCGAGGCGGACATCGAGATCGACGCCACCGGCATGATCGTCCTGCCCGGCCTGGTCGACCTGCACACCCACCTGCGCGAGCCCGGCCGCGAGGACGCCGAGACCGTGCTCACCGGCACCCAGGCCGCCGCGATGGGCGGCTTCACCGCCGTCCACGCGATGGCCAACACCACCCCTGTGGCCGACACCGCCGGCGTGGTCGAGCAGGTCTGGCGGCTCGGCCAGGAGGCCGGCTACTGCGACGTGCAGCCGGTCGGCGCCGTCACCGTCGGCCTTGAGGGCAAGAAGCTCGCCGAGCTCGGCGCGATGCACGAGTCCGCCGCCGGCGTCCGGGTCTTCTCGGACGACGGCAAGTGCGTGGACGACGCGGTGCTGATGCGCCGCGCCCTGGAGTACGTCAAGGCCTTCGACGGCGTCGTCGCCCAGCACGCCCAGGAGCCGCGGCTGACCGAGGGCGCCCAGATGAACGAGGGCCAGGTCTCCGGCGAGCTCGGGCTCGGCGGCTGGCCGGCCGTCGCCGAGGAGTCGATCATCGCCCGCGACGTGCTGCTCGCCGCGCACGTCGGCTCCCGGCTGCACGTCTGCCACGTCTCCACGGCCGGCTCGGTCGAGATCATCCGCTGGGCCAAGGCCAAGGGCTGGGACGTCACCGCCGAGGTCACCCCGCACCACCTGCTGCTCACCGACGAGCTGGTCCGCTCCTACGACCCGGTGTACAAGGTGAACCCGCCGCTGCGCACCGCCGAGGACGTCCAGGCGCTGCGCAAGGCGCTCGCCGACGGCACCATCGACGCCGTCGCCACCGACCACGCGCCGCACCCGGCCGAGGACAAGGACTGCGAGTGGGCCGTGGCCGCGATGGGCATGGTCGGCCTGGAGACCGCGCTGTCGGTCGTCCAGCAGACCATGGTCGACACCGGCCTGCTGAACTGGGAGGGCGTCGCGGACCGGATGTCGCACCGTCCGGCCCGGATCGGCCGTCTCACCGGGCACGGTCGGCCGATCTCGGCTGGTGAGCCGGCGAACCTGGTGCTGTTCGATCCCGCGTACCGTGGTGCCGTGAACCCGGACAACTTCGCCACCCGCAGCCGCAACACCCCCTACAAGGGTCTGGACCTGCCCGGACGGGTGCACGCCACCTTCCTGCGCGGTCGCGCCACCGTGCTGGCCGGCGAGCTGGCCGAGCAGGGCGGCCTGGCATGACCGAGCTCGCCGACCGAGCGAGCGGCGCGGTGACGGCGTACGCCACGCTCGCCAAGGAGCAGGCGAAGGTCACCAACTGGCCCGGGTACATCGGCTGGTCCATCGGACTGCTGATCATCATCGGCCTGGTCTACTGGCTGATGCGCCAGGGCTGGAACTGGCGGCGCACCCTGCAATCCGGCATCCCCCCGCTGCCCGCCGTGCCGGCCCGCACAGGCCGGACCATCCTGGAGACCAGCGGCCGGTACCACGGCACCACCACCGCCGGTAACTGGCTCGACCGGGTCGTCGCGCACGGCCTGGGCACCCGCAGCCGTGCCGACCTCACCCTCGGCGAGGACGGCCTACTGGTGCAGCGCCCCGGCGACACCGACCTCTGGATCCCGGCCGAGCACCTGACGGGTGCCCGGACGGACTCCGGGATCGCCGGCAAGGTCGTCCCCTCCGGGCTGCTCGTCGTCACCTGGACGCACGAGGGCACCGAGCTGGACTCCGGCTTCCGGGCCGACCACCCCGATGAGCACACCGCCTGGATCGAGGCGATCGCTCAGCTTGCAACACGTACGAAGACGAAGACGGAAGAGGCCGCTCAATGACCGCACCTGCCCCCACCACGCAGCGCCAACGGCGGGAGCGCCCGTTTTTCGACCGTGCTGCCGCCGTGCTCGTCCTTGAGGACGGCCGGACCTTCCGCGGCCAGGCCTACGGTGCGATCGGCGAGACCTTCGGCGAGGCGGTCTTCAACACCGGCATGTCCGGCTACCAGGAGACCCTGACCGACCCGTCGTACCACCGCCAGGTGGTCGTGATGACCGCCCCGCAGATCGGCAACACCGGCTGGAACGACGAGGACGACGAGTCCAAGCAGATCTGGGTCGCCGGCTACGTCGTGCGCGACCCCGCCCGGGTGGCGTCCAACTGGCGCTCCCGCCGCTCGCTGGACGAGGCGCTGGCCGACCAGGGCATCGTCGGCATCAGCGGCATCGACACCCGCGCGCTGACCCGCCACCTGCGCGAGCGCGGCGCGATGCGCTGCGGCATCTTCTCCGGCGAGGCGCTGGCCGACCCGGCCGCCCTGCTCGCCCGGGTGCAGCAGTCGCCCGAGATGAAGGGCGCCGACCTGTGCGCCGAGGTGGCCACCACCGAGCCGTACGTCGTGCCCGCGATCGGTGAGAAGAGGTTCACCGTCGCCGCGCTGGACCTCGGCATCAAGGCGATGACCCCGCAGCGGATGGCCGAGCGCGGCATCGAGGTGCACGTGCTGCCGGCCAACTCCACCCTGGAGGACGTCTACGCGGTCAACCCGGACGGCGTCTTCTTCTCCAACGGCCCGGGCGACCCGGCCACCGCCGACCACCAGGTCGCCGTCGCGCAGGGCGTGCTGGAGCGGGGGACCCCGTTCTTCGGGATCTGCTTCGGCAACCAGATCCTCGGCCGTGCCCTGGGCTTCGGCACCTACAAGCTCAAGTACGGCCACCGCGGCATCAACCAGCCGGTGCAGGACCGCACCACCGGCAAGGTCGAGGTGACCGCCCACAACCACGGCTTCGCGGTGAACGCGCCGCTGGACAAGGTGAGCGACACCCCCTACGGGCGGGTCGAGGTCTCCCACGTCTGCCTCAACGACGACGTGGTCGAGGGCCTGCAGGCGCTCGACGTGCCCGCCTTCAGCGTGCAGTACCACCCTGAAGCGGCCGCCGGCCCGCACGACGCCGCCTACCTGTTCGACCGCTTCGTGAACCTCATGGAGGGCCAGCGTGCCTAAGCGCACTGACATCAAGTCCGTCCTGGTGATCGGGTCCGGCCCGATCGTCATCGGCCAGGCCGCCGAGTTCGACTACTCGGGCACCCAGGCCTGCCGCGTCCTCAAGGCCGAGGGCCTGCGGGTCGTGCTGGTCAACTCCAACCCGGCCACGATCATGACCGACCCGGAGATCGCCGACGCCACCTACGTCGAGCCGATCACCCCGGAGTTCGTCGAGAAGATCATCGCCAAGGAGCGCCCCGACGCGCTGCTGCCGACCCTGGGCGGCCAGACCGCGCTGAACACCGCGATCTCGCTGCACAAGGCGGGCACGCTGGAGAAGTACGGCGTCGAGCTGATCGGCGCCGACGTCGAGGCGATCAACAAGGGCGAGGACCGCGACCTGTTCAAGGGCGTCGTCGAGGCCGTCAACGCCAAGATCGGCTACGGCGAGTCCGCCCGCTCGGTCATCTGCCACACCATGGACGAGGTGCTGGCCGGCGTCGACACGCTCGGCGGCTACCCGGTCGTGGTGCGCCCCTCCTTCACCATGGGCGGCGCCGGCTCCGGCTTCGCCCACCACGAGGAGGACCTGCGCCGCATCGCCGGCCAGGGCCTGGCCCTCTCGCCGACCACCGAGGTGCTCCTGGAGGAGTCCATCCTCGGCTGGAAGGAGTACGAGCTGGAGCTGATGCGCGACAAGAGCGACAACGTCGTGGTCGTCTGCTCCATCGAGAACTTCGACCCGATGGGCGTGCACACCGGTGACTCGATCACCGTCGCCCCGTCGATGACCCTCACCGACCGCGAGTACCAGATCCTGCGCGACATCGGCATCGCCGTCATCCGCGAGGTCGGCGTCGACACCGGTGGCTGCAACATCCAGTTCGCCGTCAACCCCGTCGACGGCCGGGTCATCGTCATCGAGATGAACCCGCGCGTCTCCCGCTCCTCGGCGCTCGCCTCCAAGGCCACCGGCTTCCCGATCGCCAAGATCGCCGCCAAGCTGGCCGTCGGCTACACCCTGGACGAGATCCCCAACGACATCACCGAGGAGACCCCGGCCTCCTTCGAGCCGACCCTCGACTACGTCGTCGTCAAGGTGCCGCGGTTCGCGTTCGAGAAGTTCCCGAGCGCCGACGCCACGCTGACCACCACCATGAAGTCCGTCGGCGAGGCCATGGCGCTCGGCCGCAACTTCCCCGAGGCGCTGCAGAAGGCGCTGCGCTCGCTGGAGAAGAAGGGCTCCCAGTTCAGCTGGGCACAGCCGGTGGGGGCCGACGTAAGCGCAGCCGGGCTGCTGGTCAAGGCCGCCGTGCCGACCGACGGTCGGATCAACACCGTGATGGACGCCATCCGGGCCGGTGCCACCGCGGAGGAGGTGTTCGAGGCCACCAAGATCGACCCGTGGTTCGTCGACCAGCTCTTCCTGCTCGACGAGATCGCCCGCGAGATGGCCGAGGCCGCCGAGCTGACCCCGGAGCTGCTGCGCCACGCCAAGCGGCACGGCTTCTCCGACCAGCAGATCGGCGAGATCCGCGGCCTGCGCTCCGACGTGGTCCGCGAGGTGCGCCACGCGCTCGGCATCCGCCCGGTGTTCAAGACCGTCGACACCTGCGCCGCCGAGTTCGCCGCCAAGACCCCGTACTTCTACTCGTCCTACGACGAGGAGAACGAGGTCGCCCCGCGCACCAAGCCGGCCGTGATCATCCTCGGCTCCGGTCCGAACCGCATCGGCCAGGGCATCGAGTTCGACTACTCCTGCGTCCACGCCTCCTTCGCGCTGGCCGAGGCCGGGTACGAGACCGTGATGGTCAACTGCAACCCGGAGACCGTCTCCACCGACTACGACACCTCCGACCGGCTCTACTTCGAGCCGCTCACCCTGGAGGACGTGCTGGAGATCGTCCACGCCGAGCAGCAGGCCGGCCCACTGGCCGGTGTGATCGTCCAGCTCGGCGGCCAGACCCCGCTCGGCCTAGCCCAGGCACTCAAGGACAACGGCGTGCCGATCGTCGGCACCCAGCCCGAGGCCATCGACCTCGCCGAGGAGCGCGGCGCCTTCGGCCGCGTGCTGCGCGACGCCGGCCTGCCCGCCCCCAAGCACGGCACCGCCTTCTCCTTCGAGGAGGCCAAGGCGATCGCCGACGAGATCGGCTACCCGGTCCTGGCCCGCCCGTCCTACGTGCTCGGCGGCCGCGGCATGGAGATCGTCTACGACGAGGCCTCGCTCGCCTCCTACCTGGAGCGGCACGCCGGTCTGATCTCCGAGCACCCGGTGCTGATCGACCGCTTCCTGGACGACGCGGTGGAGATCGACGTCGACGCGCTCTACGACGGCACCGAGCTCTACCTCGGCGGCGTCATGGAGCACATCGAGGAGGCCGGCATCCACTCCGGCGACTCCGCCTGCGCGCTGCCCCCGATCACCCTCGGCGGCTACGACATCAAGCGCCTGCGCACCTCCACCGAGGCCATCGCGCGCGGCGTCGGCGTCCGCGGCCTGATCAACATCCAGTTCGCGCTGGCCGGGGACATCCTCTACGTGCTGGAGGCCAACCCACGCGCCTCCCGCACTGTCCCGTTCACCTCCAAGGCGACCGCCGTGCCGCTGGCCAAGGCCGCCGCCCGGATCTCGCTCGGCGCCACCATCGCCGAGCTGCGCGCCGAGGGCCTGCTCCCGGCCGAGGGCGACGGCGGCACGCTGCCCGCCGACTGCCCGATCTCGGTCAAGGAGGCCGTGATGCCGTGGAGCCGCTTCCGCGACATCCACGGCCGCGGCGTGGACACCGTGCTCGGCCCGGAGATGCGCTCGACCGGTGAGGTCATGGGCATCGACAATGTCTTCGGCACCGCCTACGCCAAGGCGCAGTCCGGCGCGTACGGCGCGCTGCCGACCAAGGGCAAGGTCTTCGTCTCGGTCGCCAACCGCGACAAGCGCAACCTGGTCTTCCCGGCCCGGGCGCTGGTCGGCCTGGGCTTCGAGGTGCTCGCCACCGCCGGCACCGCCGAGGTGCTCCAGCGCGGCGGCATCCCGTCCACGCTGGTGCGCAAGCACAGCGAGGGCGAGGGCCCGAACGGCGAGAAGACCATCGTCCAGCTGATCCACGACGGCGAGGTCGACCTGATCATCAACACGCCGTACGGCACCGGCGGTCGCCTCGACGGCTACGAGATCCGCACCGCGGCCGTCTCCCGCGGGGTCCCGTGCCTGACCACCGTCCAGGCGATGGGCGCGGCCGTCCAGGGCATGGACGCGCAACTGCGCGACGAGGTCGGGGTGATGTCGCTCCAGGAGCACGCCGAGCTGATCAACGCCGGTCGCAAGTAGCACCACCGCAGTGGGGGGCACCGGAGCCGGATTGGTGCCCCCCACTTCCATGCCCGCCCGTCGTCCGCCGTCACCCCTCAGTCGACGGGCTACGCCCGGGCCCTGAATTCCGCTGCCTGCTTTCGGAGTTGACCACCTTGTACAAGCTTCTGTTCGACCTCGTCTTCAAGCGGATGGACCCCGAGAAGGCGCACCACCTCGCCTTCTTCTGGATCCGGCTCGCCTCCTCGGTGCCCGGCCTGCGCACCCTGGTGCGGCTGGTCCTCGCCCCGCGTGACCGGGCGCTGCACACCCGGGCCCTCGGCCTCGACCTGCCCGGCCCGTTCGGCCTCGCGGCCGGCTTCGACAAGAACGGCGTCGGCATCGACGGCCTGGCCATGCTCGGCTTCGACTACGTCGAGATCGGCACCATCACCGGCGAGCCCCAGCCCGGCAACCCGACCCCCCGGCTGTTCCGCCTGGTCGAGGACCGCGCGCTGATCAACCGGATGGGCTTCAACAACCAGGGCTCGGCCCGGGTCGCCGCCCGACTGGCCGCCCGCCCGCACACCAGCTCCACCCCGGTGATCGGCGTCAACATCGGCAAGACCAAGGTGGTCGAGGAGGCCGACGCCGTCGCCGACTACGTCAAGTCCACCGAGCGGCTGGCCAAGTACGCCGACTACCTGGTGGTCAACGTCAGCTCGCCGAACACCCCCGGGCTGCGCAACCTGCAGGCCGTCGACCACCTGCGCCCGCTGCTGGCCGCCGTCCGCGAGGCCGCCGACCGCACCACCGCGCACCACGTGCCGCTGCTGGTCAAGATCGCGCCCGATCTGGCCGACGAGGACGTCGACGCGGTCGCCGACCTCGCCCTGGAGCTGGGCCTGGACGGCATCATCGCCACCAACACCACGATCGGCCGCGAGGGCCTGCAGACCGACGCCGGGCGGGTCGAGGAGATCGGCATGGGCGGCCTGTCCGGTGCCCCGCTCAAGGCCCGCGCGCTGGAGGTGCTGCAGCGGCTGCGCGCCCGCACCGGGGACCGGCTGACGCTGGTCTCGGTCGGCGGCGTGGAGACCGCCGAGGACGCCTGGCAGCGGATCATCCACGGTGCCGACCTGGTCCAGGGCTACAGCGCCTTCATCTACGAGGGTCCGTTCTGGTGCCGCCGGATCCACCGGGGCCTCTCCGCCCGGGTCCGCGCGGCGGGCTTCCGCGACCTGGCGGCGGCCGTCGGCAGCGCCGTGCGCAGCTCGTGACCTCCGCTCATTGATACCGGCCTGATCGGTTCCGGAAATCCTGGAAAGGACGACATGACCCTCGCCCCGTTCGGCGCCCGCCTGCGCCACGCCCTCGACATCCGAGGCCAACTCTGCGTCGGCATCGACCCGCACGCCTCCCTGCTCGCCGCCTGGGGGCTCGGCGACGACCTCGCCGGGCTGGAGACCTTCAGCCGCACCGTGGTCGAGGCGCTGGCCGACCGGGTGGCCGTGCTCAAGCCGCAGGCCGCCTTCTTCGAGCGCTTCGGCAGCAAGGGCGTCGCAGTGCTGGAGAGGACCGTCGAGGAGGCCCGGGCGGCCGGTGCGCTGGTCCTGATGGACGCCAAGCGCGGCGACATCGGCTCCACGATGGCCGCCTACGCGGAGGCCTTCCTGTCGCCCGCGAGCCCGCTGTTCTCGGACGCCGTGACGGTCAGCCCGTACCTGGGCTTCGGCTCGCTGCGCCCGGCCCTGGACCTGGCCCGCGAGCAGGGCTGCGGCGTGTTCGCGCTGGCGCTCACCTCCAACCCGGAGGGCGCCGAGGTGCAGCGCGCGGTCGGCGCGGACGGCGAGTCGGTCGCGGCGACGGTGCTGCGGCACCTCGCGGCCGAGAACGGGGACGCCGCGCCGCTGGGCTCCTTCGGCGCGGTGGTCGGCGCGACGCTGGCCGACGCGGGCGTGGAGCTGGCCGTCAACGGCCCGCTGCTGGCCCCCGGGATCGGCGCCCAGGGCGCGACCATGGCGGACCTGCCGCGGGTGTTCGGCGCCTCGGTGATCAACGTGGTGCCGAGCGTCAGCCGGGACGTGCTCAAGCACGGCCCCTCGGTGGCCGCGCTGCGCGAGGCGGCGGACCGCTTCGTGGGCGAGTTCGCGGACGCCGTCAAGTAGCCCTGCGGCCAGCCGTCAAGTGGCGGAGCGTGTCCGGCGGATGTCGGCAGCCCGTCGTCGGGTAGCCGGACGGTGACCGTCCGCAGTGTCCGCAGGACGGCGCGGCGGCACCGGAGTTGACGTGAGCGCCGTCACATCGACCCCGCCAAAGTTTCGCAATCGCGGTCATTTTGCCCTGGAAAGTCCTGGTCGGCCTTGGCTGACCAGGACTTTTCGTGTTCTTTTCCTGACGTGGCGCCGCAATGCGGGTAGTGTCCGGCGATAGGTCACCGGCGAGCCGCGAAACTCGTAGCTCCCGCAGGTCAGGGCCCTGTGGTTCCCCATTGGGCTCCCCTTGCGGACGGTGTCCTGCGTACCGAACCAGTCATAGCTCAATCCCTTCCTTCCACACCCTGAGGTGAACGGCGTGGCTCTTCCGCCCCTTACCCCTGAACAGCGCACCGCCGCGCTCGCCAAGGCCGCCGAGGCTCGCCGGGAGCGCGCCGAGGTCAAGAACCGGCTCAAGCACTCCGGCGCCTCCCTGCACGAGGTGATCAAGGCCGGCAAGAACGACAACGACGTCATCGGCAAGATGAAGGTCTCGGCCCTGCTGGAGTCCCTTCCGGGCGTCGGCAAGGTCCGTGCCAAGCAGATCATGGAGCGCCTCGGCATCAGCGAGAGCCGGCGCGTCCGGGGTCTCGGCACGAACCAGATCGCTTCCCTGGAGCGGGAGTTCGGCGGTGGCGCCGCCTGACCGTGCCCCCGTGGTCCCGGGATCGTCCGCGATCCGGGATAATCGGTGCATGAGTGAGCGTCCGCGGCTGACCGTGCTCTCCGGCCCCTCGGGGGTCGGCAAGAGCACGGTCGTCGCTCATATGAGGAAGATGTACCCCGAGGTCTGGCTCTCGGTGTCGGCGACGACCCGCCACCCGAGGCCGGGCGAGAAGAACGGGGTCCAGTACCACTTCGTCGACAACGACGAGTTCGACAAGCTGATCGCCAACGGTGAGTTGCTGGAGTGGGCCGAGTTCGCCGGGAACCGCTACGGCACCCCGCGTGCGGCGGTGCTGGAGAAGCTGGAGCGCGGCGAGCCCGTCCTGCTGGAGATCGATCTGCAGGGCGCGCGCCAGGTCCGCGAGTCGATGCCGGAGGCCCAGCTGGTCTTCCTGGCCCCGCCGAGCTGGGACGAGCTGGTCCGGCGGCTGACCGGCCGGGGCACCGAGCCGCAGGACGTGATCGAGAAGCGTCTGGAGGCCGCGAAGGTCGAGCTCGCGGCCGAGCCCGAGTTCGACACGAGCCTTGTCAACACCTCCGTCGAGCAGGTAGCGGCCGAACTGCTAGCCTTGCTCGGTGTAGCCTGACCTGTCTGTCTTTTCCACCCTTTCGGAAGGTTTTAGCGTGTCCTCTTCCATGACCGCGCCCGAGGGCATCATCAACCCGCCGATCGACGAGCTGCTCGAGGCCACCGACTCCAAGTACAGCCTCGTGATCTACGCCGCCAAGCGCGCGCGCCAGATCAACGCGTACTACTCCCAGCTCGGCGAGGGCCTGCTGGAGTACGTCGGCCCGCTGGTCGACACCCACGTGCACGAGAAGCCGCTGTCGATCGCGCTGCGCGAGATCAACGCGGGCATGCTGACCGCCGAGGCGGTCGAGGCTGCCTGAGGCAGTCCCGTACTTTTCCGGAAGGGCCCGGCGGAATCGTTTCCGCCGGGCCCTTCGGTGTTTCCGCTGGGGGTGGGGCACCGTGCGGGTGGCAGCTGAGGGGCCGTAGGGTGGGCGGGTTCCAGACGAGGAGGAGAGCGGGATCATGAGTGCGACTTCGGACCGGACCGGGGCGGACGCCCCCCGCGTCGTCCTGGGCGTCAGCGGCGGGATCGCCGCCTACAAGTCCTGCGAGCTGCTGCGCCGGTTCACCGAGTCCGGCCACCAGGTCACCGTGGTGCCGACCGCCGCGGCGCTGCACTTCGTCGGCGAGGCCACCTGGGCCGCGCTGTCCGGCCGCCCGGCCGCGACCGAGACCTGGGAGCGTGTGCACGAGGTGCCGCACGTGCGGATCGGGCAGCAGGCCGACCTGGTGGTGGTCGCCCCCGCCACCGCCGACCTGATCGCCAAGGCCGCCCACGGGCTGGCCGACGACCTGCTGACCAACACCCTGCTCACCGCCCGCTGCCCGGTCGTGCTGGCGCCCGCCATGCACACCGAGATGTGGGAGCACCCCGCCACCCAGGACAACGTCTCCACCCTGCGCCGCCGGGGCGTGATCGTGCTGGAGCCCGCCGTCGGGCGGCTGACCGGCAAGGACACCGGCAAGGGGCGGCTGCCCGAGCCGTCCGCGGTCTTCGACGCCTGCCGGGCCGTGCTGCGCCGCGCCGGGGCGGTCCCGGCCGACCTGGCCGGGCGGCACGTGGTGGTCTCGGCCGGCGGCACCCGGGAGCCGCTGGACCCGGTGCGCTACCTGGGCAACCGCTCCTCCGGCAAGCAGGGCTACGCGCTCGCCGTAACCGCCGCGGCGCGCGGGGCCCGGGTGACCCTGGTCTCGGCCAACGCCGAGCTGCCCGACCCGGCCGGGGTGGACGTGGTGCACGTCGGGACGGCGCTGGAGCTGCGCGAGGCGGCGCTGAAGGCGGCCGAGGACGCGGACGCCGTGGTGATGGCCGCGGCGGTGGCGGACTTCCGGCCGGCCGAGTACGCCACCGGCAAGATCAAGAAGGTCGAGGGGGTCGAGCCGGCGCCGGTCGCCCTCGTCCGCAACCCGGACGTCCTGGCCGAGCTGTCGGCCCACCGCCCCCGTTCGGGCCAACTGGTCGTGGGTTTCGCGGCGGAGACCGACGACGTGCTCGCCAACGGTCGCGCCAAGCTCGCCCGCAAGGGCTGTGACCTGCTGGTGGTGAACGAGGTCGGCAACGGCAAGGCCTTCGGCACGGACGTCAACGAGGCCGTCGTTCTGGGCTCGGACGGCAGTGAGACGCCGATTCCGGTGGGCCCCAAGGAGGCCCTGGCGGACGTGATCTGGGACCTGATCGCGGAGCGTCTCGAATCGATCGGTGACTGATCGAATCCCGATCGAGAACGGTCTTGATTCTTGGAAGCGGGTGACGTTCGGCGGAAGCAGACCGTTAGACTCCAGGAATCAAGTCTTTCCGGATGTCCCCGGTTCGCCGGGGGCCTTCAGTCAGCAGCCGCTGCAACCCCAGGGAGCGCTGTGTCTCGCCGCCTGTTCACCTCGGAGTCCGTGACCGAGGGACACCCCGACAAGATCGCTGACCAGATCAGCGACACCATCCTTGACGCTCTCCTCCGGGAGGACCCGACGTCCCGGGTCGCCGTGGAGACGCTCATCACCACCGGCCAGGTGCACGTGGCCGGCGAGGTGACCACCAAGGCGTACGCGCCGATCGCCCAGCTCGTCCGGGACAAGATCCTGGAGATCGGCTACGACAGCTCCAAGAAGGGCTTCGACGGCGCCTCCTGCGGCGTGTCGGTGTCCATCGGTGCGCAGTCGCCCGACATCGCGCAGGGCGTCGACACCGCGTACGAGGCCCGGGTCGAGGGTGCCTCCCAGGGGGACGACGCTGACGACCTGGACAAGCAGGGGGCCGGCGACCAGGGCCTGATGTTCGGCTACGCGTCCGACGAGACGCCCGAGCTGATGCCGCTGCCGATCACCCTGGCGCACCGCCTCTCCCGCCGCCTCACCGAGGTCCGCAAGAACGGGACCATCCCGTACCTGCGCCCCGACGGCAAGACCCAGGTCACCATCGAGTACGACGGTGACAAGGCCGTCCGCCTCGACACCGTGGTCGTCTCCACCCAGCACGCCAGCGACATCGACCTGGAGTCGCTGCTCACCCCGGACATCCGCGAGTTCGTCGTGGAGCCGGAGCTGCAGGCGCTGGCAGACCAGGGCATCAAGCTGGTCACCGAGGGTTACCGTCTGCTGGTCAACCCGACCGGCCGCTTCGAGATCGGCGGCCCGATGGGCGACGCCGGCCTCACCGGCCGCAAGATCATCATCGACACCTACGGCGGCATGGCCCGCCACGGCGGCGGCGCCTTCTCCGGCAAGGACCCGTCCAAGGTCGACCGCAGCGCCGCCTACGCCATGCGCTGGGTCGCCAAGAACATCGTCGCGGCCGGCCTGGCCCGCCGCGCCGAGGTGCAGGTCGCGTACGCGATCGGCAAGGCCGAGCCGGTCGGCCTGTTCGTCGAGACCTTCGGCACCGAGAGCGTTCCGGTGCTGAACATCCAGAAGGCCGTCTCCGAGGTCTTCGACCTGCGCCCGGCCGCGATCATCCGCGACCTGGACCTGCTGCGCCCGATCTACTCCCAGACCGCCGCGTACGGCCACTTCGGCCGTGAGCTGCCGGACTTCACCTGGGAGCGCACCGACCGGGTGGATGCCCTGAAGGCTGCCGTCCAGGACTGACGTCCCGGGTCTTGAAGTGGCGCCCGCCCCCTCGGGGGTGGGCGCCGCTCACGTTTGTGTACGCGGCTGATTTGTGCGCTGTGTCCGTGTGACCTGGTAGTACTGGGAGCGATGAGCAGCACAGGGGAGAACGGGGCCGCCGAGCCGGAGCAGCTGGCGTTCATCCGGGAGACGGTCAAGCGGGCCAAGCCCCGGACGTGGAAGGGCGCCAAACGGGCCGAGCACCTGCCGGTGGCCCGGGTCGTGGTGGACAAGGGCGTGCTCACCATCGACAAGTTCTTCGACTACGAGGTCCCGGCCGCCATGTCCGAGGACGCGCAGCCGGGCGTCCGAGTGCGGGTGCGCTTCGGGGCGCGGGTGGTGAAGGGCCAGCGCGAGGGCGGGGAGCTGCACGACGGGTTCATCGTCGCCAGGCTGGAGAAGAGCGACTTCCCCGGCCCGCTGGCCCCACTCGCCCAGGTGCTCTCGCCCGAACCGGTGCTCTCCCCGCAGCTGCTGCGGCTGTGCCGCACCGTCGCCGACCGGTACGCCGGGACGCTGGCCGATGTGCTGCAGCTGGCCGTACCGCCCCGGCACGCCAAGGCCGAGGCCGAACCCTCACCGTCGCCGTTGCCGCGCCCGCAGGCCCCGGCCCCGGGGGGCTGGCAGCGTTACCCGGCCGGGCCCGACTTCCTCGCCGCGCTGGCCGGTGGCGGGTCGCCGCGCGCGGTGTGGGCGGCCCTGCCGGGGCCCGGTTGGCCGTACGAGATCGCCCGGGCGGTGGCGGCGACGCTGGCCGGCGGGCGCGGCGCGCTGGTGGTGCTGCCGGACCGGCGGTCGGTGGCCCGGGTGGACCAGGCGCTGACCGAGCTGCTCGGGCCGGGGATGCACACGGCGCTGGAGGCCGAGCTCGGGCCGCGTGAGCGCTACCGGCGCTGGCTCGCGGTCAGCCGCGGCTCGGTGCACGCCGCGATCGGCACCCGGGCCACCATGTTCGCGCCGGTGCGCGACCTCGGGCTGGTGGTGGTCTGGTCCGACGGCGACGGCAGCCACAGCGATCCGCGCGCCCCGCATCCCCACGTGCGCGAGGTCGCGCTGCTGCGCGCGGCCGAGGAGGGCGCGGCGGTGCTGCTCGGCGGGCACGCGGTGACCGTGGAGGGCGCGCAGCTGGTCAGCACCGGTTGGGCGCGGCCGCTGGTCGCGGACCGGGAGACGGTGCGGCGGGTCGCGCCGAGGGTGCGCACCGTCACCGACCAGGACCAGCACCGGGACGCCGCCGCGCAGGCCGCCCGGCTGCCCTCGGTGGCCTGGGAGGCGGCCCGGGAGTCGCTGGCGGACGGGCATCCGGTGCTCATCCAGGTGCCCCGGCGCGGCTACGTGCCCCGGCTGGCCTGCGCACGCTGCCGCACCCCGGCCCGCTGCCGACGGTGCGAGGGGCCGCTGGAGGCGCCGTCGGCGGACGCCTCCCTGCAGTGCGGTTGGTGCGGGGAGCCGGAGAACGACTGGCACTGCCCCGAGTGTGGCTCCTTCCGGCTGCGGGCGCAGGTGGTCGGCGCCCGCCGCACGGCGGAGGAACTGGGCAAGGCGTTCCCGCGGATCCCGGTGCGGACCTCGGGGCGGGACGCGGTGCTGACCACCGTGCCGGACGAACCCTCGCTGGTGATCTCCACGCCGGGCGCGGAGCCGGTGGTCGAGGGCGGCTCCGGCTACGGGGCCGCACTGCTGCTGGACGGCTGGGCGCTGCTGAGCCGGCCCGACCTGCGGGCCGGGGAGGAGGCGCTGCGGCTCTGGCTGGCGGCGGCCGCGCTGGTCCGGCCCTCGACGGAGGGCGGGACGGTGGTGGTGGTCGCCGAGCCGTCGGCCCGCCCGGTGCAGGCGCTGGTGCGCTGGGACCCGCTGGGTCACGCCGGGCTGGAGCGGGACGAGCGGGCGCAGCTGCACTTCCCGCCGGTGTCGCGGATGGCCTCGGTGAGCGGGAGCCCGGCGGCGGTCACCGACCTGCTGAACCTGATCCGGTTGCCGGAAGGGGCGGACGTGCTCGGGCCGGTGCCGGTGCCCGCCCTGCGCGGGGAGGAGCAGGAGCGGGCGCTGCTGCGGGTGGCGCCCGGGCACGGGGCGGCGCTGGCGGCGGCGCTCAAGGCGGCGCAGATCGCCCGGATCGCGCTGCGGACGGCGGAGCCGGTGCGGGTGCGGGTGGATCCGACGGACATCGGCTGACGGTTCTCGGCGGGTCGGTGTCGTGGTCCTCGGCGGGCCGGTCTCGTGGTTCTCGGCGGGTCGGTCCGGCGGCTCCAGCAGGGCCGGTGGGGCGGGGTGAGTGGGCCACCCCGCCCCGGGTGGCCCGGGCGTGCGGAGTCCGGTCAGCCGCGCAGGGGGATGCCGGTGCGGTCGATGGGGGTGCGCTCGATGGGGGTGCGCTCGATGGGGGTGCGCTCGATCGGGGTCCGGTCCACCGGGGTGCGGTCCAGCGGAACACGGTCGAGGGCGGCGCGGTCCAGGCCGCCCTGCCGGGCGGCGGGGACGGTGGCGGCCAGGCCGCCGCGTTCGGCGGGGGCGGGCAGGTCCTCGGAGCGGTCCGGGCGGCTCGGGCCCGGGACGGCGCCGCTGGCGGCGAGGAGTTCGCTGGTCGGGCGGCGCATGCCGTAACGGCGGTGCACGGCCTGCTTGGTGACCCCGAGGGCGGAGCCCACCGAGTCCCAGGAGAAGCCCAGCGCCCGGTCGAACTCGACCGCCGCCGCGACCAGGGTCTCCACGCTCTCCCGCAGCTCCTGCGCCAGGCGCACGGTCGGCGCGGGCGCCCGTCCGTACACCACGAAACCGGCCGAGGTGCTGGGTCGGCGCGGTCGGTAGACGTTGCCCAACTGGGCGGTGAGCGTCCGCAGCGCGTCGACCTGGCGCCTCACCCGCTCGATGTCCCGCACCAGCAGGTGCAGGCTCGCCCGCGCCCGGGCGTCGTGATTGATCTGCTCGGCCATGGCCTACGTGCCACCTTCCGTACGGTTCATCGGCCGGAGCGCGGTGTCCCGTGCGCCCGGCCCCGGTCAATCTCTCTTGACCAACGCCGAAGCGGGGGCCGGGGTAACGCGGCTCGGCAGACTCGGGATACGCCGGAGACCGACGCGGCTGTCCCAGGACGGCCCGGCGGATCGCCCGGGAGGGTTGCATAGACTTGCGCTGAACCAGTCGTTGCCCGTAGCCCGTGCCTTTGCGGACAGGAGCCCGTACCCCGTGGCGATCCAGCCGATCCGTCTCTTCGGAGACTCCGTCCTGCGGGCCACCGCCCAGCCGGTGACCACCTTCGACAAAGAACTGCGCAACCTGGTCAGCGACCTCACCGACACCATGCTCGACGCCCCCGGCGCCGGCCTGGCCGCGCCCCAACTCGGCGTCTCACTGCGGGTGTTCACTTACCACGTGGACGGCGTCACCGGGCACCTGATCAATCCCGACCTGTCGCTGAGCGAGGAGGAGCAGGACGGCCCCGAGGGTTGCCTCTCACTGCCCGGCCTGCGCTATGACACCAAGCGGGCGTACGGCGTGGTGGCCAAGGGCTTCAACATGTACGGCGATCCGGTCACGCTGGAGGGCACCCAGCTGCTCGCCCGGTGCATCCAGCACGAGACCGACCACCTGGACGGCATCATCTTCATCGACCGGCTCGACCGGGCGCAGCGCAAGGCCGCGCTCAAGGCGATCCGGGAGACGGACTGGGGCGGCGGGCCGGCACCGGTCGTCAAGGTGTCGCCGCACAGCACCTTCGGCGCTGCCCGCTGACCGTCCGGCCTGGCTCGCCGATGCTCCGGCCCGGCTCGCTGGTCTTCGTTGGCTTCCTGAACTTCCGTTTGTAGAAAGGCACTTGATGCGTCTCGTCTTCGCCGGCACCCCCGAGGTCGCCGTTCCCGCCCTGGAGGCGCTGCTCGCCTCCGACCGGCACGAGGTCGTCGCGGTGGTCACCCGCCCCGACGCCCCCGCCGGGCGCGGCCGCAAGCTGGTCGCCAGCCCCGTCGCCCAGCGCGCCGAGGAGGCCGGGATCGAGGTCCTCAAGCCGGTGAAGCCCAGCGACCCGGAGTTCGTCGCCCGGCTCACCGAACTCGCCCCCGACTGTTGCCCGGTGGTCGCCTACGGCGCGCTGCTGCGCCCCGGCGCCCTGGAGATCCCCGCGCACGGCTGGGTCAACCTGCACTTCTCGCTGCTGCCCGCCTGGCGCGGCGCGGCCCCGGTCCAGCACGCGGTGCTGGCCGGCGACGAGGTCACCGGCGCGTCCACCTTCCTGATCGAGCAGGGCCTGGACTCCGGCCCGGTCTACGGCGTGATCACCGAGGAGATCCGCCCGGGCGACACCAGCGGCGAACTGCTCACCCGGCTCTCGAACTCCGGCGCGCGGCTGCTCGCGGCCACCATGGACGGCATCGAGGACGGCTCGCTGCAGGCCGTGCCGCAGCCGGCCGAGGGCGTCACGCTCGCGCCGAAGATCAGCGTCGAGGACGCGCGGATCGACTGGAACCACCCCGCGCTGCGGATCGACCGGGTGGTGCGCGGCTGCGCTCCGGCGCCGGGGGCGTGGACGGAGTTCCGGGGCGAGCGGCTGAAGGTCACCGGGCCGGTCAAGCTGCTGCCGACCTCGACCGAACTGGCGCCGGGCGAGGTCGCGATGGTCGGCAAGAACAGCGTGCGGGTCGGCACCGGCAGCCACGACATCGAGCTCGGGGAGGTGCGTCCGCAGGGGAAGAAGGAGATGCGGGCCGCCGACTGGGCGCGCGGGGCGCGGCTGGAGGCGGGGGAGCGGCTCGGGCTCCCGGCCGGCGCGTAGGGCTGATGGGCGCCGAGGGGGATATCGTGGGCGTGATAACCACCGAAGCACTTTGAGGCACCTGTGACCACCCCCAGCGCCAAGCGCGCCCCCCGCCCGCACCGTCGGCCGAAGAAGGACCCGGCCCGGACCGTCGCGTTCCGCGCGCTGCGCGCCGTCGACGAGCGCGACGCGTACGCCAACCTGATCCTGCCCTCGCTGCTCCGCGAGGCCGAGCAGAAGGGCATGGACCGGCGCGACGCCGCCCTCGCCACCGAGCTGGTCTACGGCACCCTGCGACTGCAGGGCACCTACGACGCGATCATCGCCGCCTGCATCGACCGGCCGCTGAGCAAGGTCGACCCGCCGGTACTGGACGTGCTCTCGCTCGGCGCCCATCAGCTGCTCACCACCCGCATCCCCAGCCACGCGGCCGTGTCGGCGACCGTGGAGCTGGCCCGGGTGGTGCTCGGCGACGGCAAGGCCAAGTTCGTCAACGCCGTGCTGCGCCGGATCAGCGCCCACGACCTGGACGCCTGGATCGAGCAGGTCGCCCCGCCGTACGACCAGGACGCCGAGGACCACCTCGCGGTCGTGCACTCGCACCCGCGCTGGGTCGTCTCCGCGCTCTGGGACTCGCTCGGCCGCTGGCAGCCGGACGCCTCCGGGCGCAGCGCCGTGGAGGAACTGCTGCGGGCCGACAACGAGCGGCCCGAGGTCACCCTGGTCGCCCGCCCCGGCCGGGTCACCGTCGGCGAGCTGGCCGACGCGCTGCCCGAGGCCGAGCCCGGCCGCTGGTCCCCGTTCGCGCTGCGGCTCGCCGAGGGCGGCGACCCGGGCTCGCTGACCGCCGTCCGGGAGAACCGGGCGGGCGTGCAGGACGAGGGCAGCCAGCTGGTGGCGCTGGCGCTGGCTTCGGCACCGGTGGAGGGCCCGGACCGGCTCTGGCTGGACGGCTGCGCCGGGCCGGGCGGCAAGGCCGCGCTGCTCGGCGCACTCGCCGCCGAGCGGGGTGCGGCGCTGGTCGCGAGCGAGAAGCAGCCGCACCGGGCCCGGTTGGTGGCGCGGGCGCTGGAGGGCAACCCCGGTCCGTACACGGTGATCGCGGCGGACGGGACGCGCCCGGCCTGGCGCTCCGGGGGCTTCGACCGGGTCCTGGTGGACGTGCCGTGCTCCGGCCTGGGCGCGCTGCGCCGCCGTCCGGAGGCACGCTGGCGGCGCCGGCCGGCCGATGTCGCGGCCTTCGGGCCGCTGCAGCGGGACCTGCTGCGCTCGGCGATCGACGCCACCCGGGTCGGCGGCGTGGTCGGCTACGCGACCTGCTCGCCGCACCTGGCGGAGACCCGTGCGGTGGTCGATGACGTGCTGCGCGCCGAGGGCGGCCGGGTCGAGTGGATCGACGCGCGGCCGCTGCTGCCGGGTGTCCCGGCGCTCGGCGACGGGCCGGACGTCCAGTTGTGGCCGCACCTGCACGGGACGGACGCGATGTACCTGGCGCTGCTGCGGCGGACGGCCTGAGGCCGTAGCGGCGGCCTGTATCTCCCGTACCTGTATCTCCCGTACCCGCGTCTCCCGTACTTGCATCTCCCGTAGGGGGAGGCGCCAGGGTGGTGGCCGTGAACGGCGACGCGCGCTACCTGATCGGTGACCTGGCCCGGCTGACCGGGCTGACGGTGAAGACCGTCCGGTTCTACTCGGACCAGGGGCTGGTGTCGCCGGCCGACCGCAACCCGGCCGGCCACCGGCGGTACGGCGCGGACGCCGTCGCCCGCCTGGAACTGGTGCGCACCCTGCGCGAGCTCGGGCTCGGGCTGCCGGTGATCCGGCAGGTGCTGGAGCGCGAGCTCGCGCTGTCCGACGTCGCGGCGGCGCACGCCGAGGCGCTGGACGTCCAGATCCGGGTGCTGCGGCTGCGGCGGGCGGTGCTGGGCGCGGTGGCCGGGCACGGGTCCACCACGGAGGAGTTGACGCTCGTGCACCAGCTGGCCCGGTTGACGGGGGAGGAACGGCGGCGCCTGGTCGGGGAGTTCCTGGCCGAGGTGTTCGGGTCGGACGGTCGTTTCGCCGGGGTGGCTCGGTCGCTGACGCCGGAGCTGCCGGAGGACGCCTCGGCCGAACAGATCGAGGCCTGGGTGGAGTTGGCGCGGTTGGCGGCGGACGCCGGGTTCCGCGAGCTGCTGCGCGGGCTGGCGGCCGACGAGGCGGCGGAAAGCGGTACGGGCGGCCTGCCCCGGCCCGGACTGGCCGTACTGGTGCGGGAGTTGGCCGGGCCGGCGGTTGCGGCGGGGGTGGTGCCCACGTCGCCTGAGGCGGCTGGGGTGGTTGCCGAGCTGTTGGAGCGGTACGCCGGGATGCTGGATGCCACGGCGGTGGCGGTGGGCGGTTCGGTGCGCGCCCGGCTGCTGGCGCGGCTGCGGGCCATGGGGGATCCGCGGCGGGAGCGGTACGTGGAGCTGCTGGCCGTGGTCAACGGGTGGGCCGCACCCCGGAGTTCGGCGCGGGTGCTGGACTGGGCGGTGCGGGCCCTACGCCTGTAGTGGGCGCGGGCAGTTGGTGAGGAAGGCGTGGGCCTGGGCGCGGAGGTGGTCGACCGGCGGGTCCTCGCAGATGACCTCCAGGCCGAGTCCGGTGGCCTGGCCCCGGTGGTAGTAGGACTGGTAGGCGAGGTACGGGCGGTGGTCGTCGGTCGGGTCGAGGCCGACGGCGAAGGTCGCGAAGTGGAACCGCTCGTTCTCGGTGCGCTCGAACTCCGTTCGGGAGAGTTGCCATTCGAACTCGTAGGGTTCGGGTTCGTCGGGCAGGTCGAGGAGGGTCTGGGCGAGTCGGCGGACCTCGTCCGGGTCGGCGAAGGGGAGTGACTCGGACCAGAGCGGTGCGGCGGCGTACAGCAGCCAGCTGCTGCCGTTGTGGCTGACGGTCAGTGCCCACTCGCCGTCCTGGTCGTGCCAGCGGCAGCTGAGGATCGGGTCCATGGTGCTCAACCTCCCTGTGGAGCGCGGCCGTTCTGCCCCCGTTCCCTCATCGTGGCACATCGGGCGGGTTGTCGGAGCAGGGCGTGACCGGTCCTCGGGTGCCTTGCCGGGCTTCCTGCGGCGGGCGGTAGCCGAGCACGGTGACCTCGTGCTCGGCGAGCGGACGGCGGGCATCGGGCCGGTTTCCGCCGGCGGAAGGGGTGGGCACGCGGGGATTCTCCGGTCAGTCCGCGGTGGGGTGCCAGGGGCGGTCGGGGCGGGTCGGGACCGGGGAGGAGGTGAGGCGCAGCGCGTACACCTCGCGGTCGTCGGTCGGGTGCGGGACGGGGCCGAGGTACTCGTGGCCGGTCAGGTGGCACCAGGCGGGCAGGTCGAGCGGGGCGGCGGGGTCGGTGGTGTGGATGTGGACCACCGCGGCGGCCGGGAGGTGGGCGATCCGGGCGCGCAGGCGGAGCAGGAGTTGGACGCAGAGCAGGCCGGTGCCGTCGACGGTGAGGCTGGGGACGGAGATGGGAGTGGTCCCGCTGCGGTCGTGCGTCATGTGCTGTCCCTTGAGCCGGTCCGGGTCGGTGGTGCGTGTCCAGCCTAGGCGCAATGCTGGTGACTTAACAGCGATCGCGAGCCGCTGACCTGTGGCGATGCTTCGAGCAGAGGGCCGCGGCAGAACGCAAAGTCACCGGCATTGAGCCTAGGCGTGCGGGGTGGGACCGGCGGGTGGGGGGGGGTGAGGGGAGGGAGGGGGCCCGGTTCGGAGAGA
Source organism: Kitasatospora sp. NPDC004669 (assembly GCF_040609455.1). Lineage (NCBI taxonomy): Bacteria > Bacillati > Actinomycetota > Actinomycetes > Kitasatosporales > Streptomycetaceae > Kitasatospora > Kitasatospora sp. NPDC004669. Next base: position 45,124 of record NZ_JBEXKB010000051.1, on the reverse strand, counting down.
AGGCTCGGGTTCCGGCTTCCGGGGGCGGGCCGGTCAGCGGTTGAGGGGTGCGAGCAGGGTGGTGAGGGTGGTGAGGTCGTCGGCGGGCCACTGGGCGAAGACCTCGCCCGCGACCTGGCGGGCGGTGGTCAGCATCTCGGTGAGGCGTTCGCGGCCGGTGGCCGTCAGGGCGGCGTAGGCGACGCGGGCGTCGCGTGGGGCGGGCTCGCGGGTGACCAGGCCGATGCGCTCCAGCGGGGCCAGGCCGCGGGTGACGCCGGAGGCGGTGAGGCCGAGCGCCTCGGCGAGGTCGACCCGGCGCATCCGGCCGCCGGGGGCTTCGCTGAGGCGCAGCAGCATCGTGAAATCGGAGAGGCTGACGCCGTGCAGGCCGCTGAGGCCGGCGTCGAAGCGTTTGACGACGGACGCTTGGGCGCGGACCAGGCGCAGGGCGGTTTCCAGTGGGTCGGGTGTTGTGGGCTCTGTCATTGCCACCTCCTTGACTACTCAAGTATATGCCCGTGCGGAGCCGTCAAGGAGGTGGCGGAGGGGGGAGGGGGTCCGGTCAGTGGGCGGCGTTGACGGCGCGGCGCTGACGCTTGCCGAGCGGGGCCTGGGAGAGGTCCTCGGCCTGGGAACGGAGGTTCTTGAAGCCGAAGCCGCGGCTCGTCAGCCAGATCTGCGCCGCCTGCTCGGCCCGCTCGGTGGCCTCCAGGATGTCCTCCTCGGCCTCGCCCTCGTCGAGGAAGCGGAAGGTGAAGGCGGCGCGCGCGGAGAGGTCGTAGCTGAGGTGGCCCTCGCGGGTGAAGGCGGCGCGCAGCACGTCGTGTTCGGGCGCGGCGGCCAGGAGTTCGGCGCGCTGCTCGTCAGTGAGGCCGTCGAAGACGCCGCGCACCATGACGCGGAAGGTTCGGGTAGTCATCCCCCGACGATAGGCAGGAAGGGCGGTGGGCCGCCAATGCGATTTCGGTGGGCCCTGCTGCCGGGCGGTTCTGTACGGTCCCGATGCCGGGCCGGTTCTGTGCGGCCCCGCCGTCGGGCCGGGCGGCGGGGGCCGGGGTGCCGCCGGTGGTGCCGACGGCTGCACAGGCATGCTCGTGGACTGGGCCCGCGACACCCTCCGCCTGACATTGGAGATCGTCAAACGCACCGACGTGTCGGGGTCCGTGATGCTGCCGCGCAGGTGGGTGGTGGAGCGCACGTTGAGCTGGCTGATGCGCACGCGCCGTCTGGTGCGCGACTACGAGATGCTGCCCGCAGTCCATGAGCAGATGGTGCTGTGGTCGATGACGATGCTCATGACGCGCCGGCTGGCCCGTTCGCGAGCCCCTCCACCTACGGGACGACCCGACGGCTCCAGCCTGCCTCGCCAACCCCGACATCATGTCTGACCTGCGGTAGCAAGCCCATCAAGTTCGGTACGAAAACGGCGTCTTACCTTGAGTTTTAACCTCTGCCTCGGTCAGCTATTGGCTGGTCGAGGCAGCTGAGAGAGACCGCACGGAGTGCCAGCTCTCAATTTTCATGCGACACACCGAGGTCGTGACGCATAGCGGTTCGCATGGTTCGGAGCATGTCCCAGACCTCATACTGGGACTGGGCCGCGGTCTCCGTCGTTTCGCCTGGTCCGGGGGCACCGCGTTCGAGGCGCTTGACCTGACCGTAGACCTTGGTCAGGGCTTTGTTGACGGCACTCGCTTTCATGAGTACGTCTTCGGGGGCGATCATCTGTGCTTCGGAGTATCGATCGCGATGCGCGTTCTTCGCCTCGTCGAGTGCGTCCCTGTCGGCGTCCTCCGCGCCGCGTTCCCTTATGACGTGCAGGTGGCGGTTGAGTGCGGTGATGAACTGCCGGGCATCCCGGTTGAGTTCCACATAGCAGGTGCGTCGCAGTGAACGGTTCTCACGGATCTCTTCATGGTCACGAACGAGTTCTATTTCCCGGCGCTTTGCCCGCTCGGAGCCGAGTTGGGTGAGGAGTGATCCTCCCAGGGTTCCTGCGACGCCTGCCACCGCGATGATCACTGAGCTGAGATCCACCGACGTACTCCGCGAACTTCTTCGGCCTCGTGCCCGCTGCACATGGCCCAGGCCGTCAAGTTTGCCGTTCCTCGGTGCGCCGGGGTTTGGTGCCGGTCTTGTGGTGGGTGGGCCGCTGGTAGGGCCGGCCGGTGGCGAGGACTCGGCCCACGTCATGGCGGGTGGCGGGATGCCTGTTCTTCGAGCCCGGTGGCCGTCCTGGGCCGGGTCGGCCGGGTTTCGGTGCGCTGGTTGGTGAACCGGCCGCTGAACTTGATGTTTAACCTCGCAGATCACTCGACCTGCTGAGCTGTGGTTCTTCCCGGGACAGCGGAGGCGGCCGTCCCCGCCGGCACGGCGGCGTTCTCACCTTCGCCAAGCCCGACACCTGGCACCAGCCCGACGTCGCCACGGCCACGGACACCACCCGCTACGGCAAGGCCGAGGCGATCGCCTGGGACCGTATGCACCCCAGACTCACCCACCGTGGCCCCTGGCTGGAACATGCGGAAGAGGAACTGCCCGTCCTGCACGGCGCGTTGATCCGTCTCAAGGTCGAGCGCCTGCCGGGTGACCGCGACCCGAAACCGGTCTGGCTGTGGTGCTCGGCCACCGCCGCCACACCCGCAGACGTGGACCGCTGGTGGCAGTCGTTCCTCCGCAGATTCGACCTGGAGCACCCGTTCAGGCTGATGAAGCAGACGCTCGGCTGGACCGCCCCGAAGGTCCGCCACGCGGATACCGCCGACCTGTGGACCTGGCTGATCATCGCCGCCCACACCCAGCTCCGCCTCGCCCGATCCCTCGCCGAGGACCTCCGCCGCCCATGGGAGCAACCGGCGGCCGAACCCCGCCGCCTCACCCCCGCCCGAGTGCGGCGCGGGTTTCGCAACATCCGCGTGACGGTGGCTGGCCTGCCCGGCGGCCGCGCCGAAACGGTCCCGGCCGGGCCCGGGACGACCTCCCGGCTCGAGGAACAAGCATCGGGCCACACGTCACAACGTCGGAAAGACGGTCAAACGCGCCGAGTCGATTAAGGAACACCAAGCCCAGCGACCATAAATGCCAAGCTTACTGCTTCTCGATGCTGATGATCTGTCCGCTGCGCCCGAGACCGGCGACCCGGTCCGCGAGCACGATGGCGGTGCGCAGGTCGTTGCGGGACCGGTGGAGGGCGATGGCCGTGTCCTGGTGGTGTGCGGCTTCGTCGTGGCGGTGGTGGCGGGTGAGGAAGGCGGCGTACTGGGCGTGGGCCTGGCCGAGCAGGAAGTGGTCGCCGGTGTCGGAGCTGAGGTCGAGAAGTTCGCGCCAGGTGGTCTCGGCCTCGCTGGTGCGGCCCAGGCCGTCCAGGGCGAGGGCTTCAAAGAGGATCGAGCCGCGGGCCTGCTGGGTGAGCGGCCGGTCGGCGAGCAGCTTGCGGGCGCGGCGGGCGCGTTGCAGGGTCTGGCCGGGTGGGGCGGTGGTGAGCTGGGCGACGCACAGGCGCAGCAGGACGAATGCCTCCAGCCACTGGTCGCCGCTGGTGAGGGCCGAGTCGAGGGCTTCGGTGAGGCACTGGTCGCCGAGGTGGGGGCGGTTGAGGTCGTGGTGGATGCCGCCGAGGATGCCGAGGGTGATGATGCGGTGTGGGTTGCGCGGGGGGTGGATGTCCAGGGCGCGTTGCAGGTGGGGCAGGGCTTCGGTGGGGCGGTGGAGCTGGCCCAGGACGATGCCGAGTTGGGTGTGGGCGAGGGCGGGGGCGGTGGGGTCGGTGGACTGTTCGGCGGTGCGTAGGCCGGTGGTGGCGATTTCGAGCCAGGCGCTCTGGTCGGTGCAGATGTAGTAGCCGCAGGCGTTGTTGGTCAGTTGCCAGGCGTGGTCGAAGTCGCCGGCGCGGGTGCGGGCGTCGATCAGGGCGCGGATGGCGGGTGCTTCGGGTGCCCACCAGGAGAGGGCTGCGCGGATGTCCGTGAGGCGGGGCAGGGCGATGGGTCTGGTGGAGTGGGGTTGGTACAGGTAGGGGGTATCGCCGAAGATCTGCGTGGTGGCGGCGCTGGTGGCGGCGAGGTAGTAGTCGACGAGCCGGCGGATGGCCGCTTCCCGTTCCAGGTCCGTCACCTCCTCCTCCAGCAGATGACGGGCGTGCAGGCGGGTGAGGTCGTGGGCCTGGAAGCGGCCCGGGTAGGGCTCGGCGAGCAGGTGCAGGTCGGCGAGCGCGGCCAGTGCCGTTTTGGCGGTGGTGAGCGGGGTGTCGAGGAGGGCGGCGGCGATGTGGGGGTCGTTTTGGGCGCCGGGGTGGAGGGCGAGCAGGGGCAGCAGGCGGGCGGCGGTGTCAGGCAGGAGACGACGGCTGAGGTCGAGTTCGCGCTGCACGCTGAGCTTTGCGCCGATCTCCAAGGTGGTCAGGCGGGTGTGCTCCTCGTCTAGTTCTTCGACCAGGTCGGCGACCGACCAGGCGGGTCGCACGGTCAGGCGGGCCAGCGCGATCGACAGGGCGAGGGGCAGGTGGTCGCACAGCTCGGCCAGGCGGCGTGCGGCGCTGGGGTCGGCCAGGGCCCGGGCGTCGCCCAGACGGGCGCGCAGCAGTTCGTGTGCGGCTGTGGGCGTGAGTGTCCCGACGGGGACGAAGGCGGCGTGGTGGGCGGTGACCAGTTCGGTCAGGGCGTGACGGGAGACGGCCACGGTCAGGGACGGCCCGGCGTGCGGCAGCATGGGTGCGATGTCGTCGGCGCGGGCGACGTTGTCCCAGATCACCAGCACGCGGCGTTCGCCCGTGTGTCTGCGGAACGAGGTCGCGCGCGCGGCGGGGTCGGCGGGGATCTGGTGGTCCGGCATCCCGAGGGCGCGCAGGAGGGTGTGCAGGAGGTGGGAGGTGTCGGCCGGGCCGTCGGGGTCGAAGCCTCGTAGGTCCGCGTACAGGACGCCGTCGGGATAGCGGTCGGCCACGGCGTGGGCCCAGGCCACGGTCAGGGTGGTCTTGCCGCTGCCCGCCGGGCCCGCTACTACCGCCACCCGCTGCGGGGGTTGGTTGTGCCCGGGCGGGGTCGACAGTGCCTCAAGCCGGTCCCACTGCTCCGGCCGTGCCACGAAGGCGGCCGCCGGGCGCGGAAGCGGTGCGGTGCCCGGTGCGTGACCGCTGGTCGGGGCGGGGCCGGGCGCTATCCGGGTGGCGTCGTCTGGGGGCGAGTTGCCGACGGTCGGCGCACCGCTCGTGCCCGCGGGGCCGGGGATGGGGGAGAGTGCGAGGGTGGGGTCGGCGCGCAGTATCCGCCCGTACAGATCCCGCAGTCCGGGCCCGGGGTCGACACCGAGTCCCTCCGCGAGGTGGCGGCGGGCCGCGTGGTAGGTGCCGATCGCCTCACTCTGCCGGCCGCATCGGTACAGGGCGAGCATCAGCAGCTCCCGCAGGTGCTCGTGCAGCGGGTGTCGGGCCACCAGCTCCTCCAGTGGGCCGACCAGTTGCGCGTGCCGCCCCAGGTCAAGCCCCACCCCGACGCGCTGATGCTCGGCGGCCAGCACGAGCTCGGCCAGCCGAATCCGCTGGATCTCCGCGAACGGGCCCGGAAGCCCCGCCAACACCTCTCCCCGTGGCAGCGCGAGCGCCCGCTCCAGCTGGTCGGCGGCGTGCTCCGGTCGGCCGCCCGCGCGAGCGCGGCCGGCCGACGCGAGCAGGCCCTCGAAGACGTGCAGGTCGAGCGTGCTGGGCTCAAGGCCCAGGGTGTGGCCTGCCACCGTCGACACCAGCGGGCTCCCACCGTCCGGGGCGGTGAGGATCGCGCGCAGCCGTGCCACGAGCGTGCGCAGGTGCACGGCGGCCGAGGAGGGCACCGGCTCCCCCCACACCGCCTTCAGCAGCCCGTTGCGGCTCACCTGGTGCCCGGTACTGAGCAGCAGCGCGGCGAGCACCGCCTGCTGCTGCGGACGCCCCAACTCCAGCGGGACATCCGCATGCCAGGCCCGCATCGGCCCCAGCACCGCGAACCGCCATCCGGCTGCCCTCCCCGGCTCCGGCATCCCCACACACCCCACGACCTGTACACATCATCCACCCCGGCCAGGGCACCGTACCGTCCACCGCGCACCCACACCCAATCACCGCGCACATGCCCCGTGGGCACCGCGTGTGCGGCGCCGGCGATGCCTCGTGTGCGCCGCTTGTGCGGTCATGTGTGCGCGTCCACCGGCAGTCTTCTCACGGCGAAGCCCGCCACTCGGGCGTACGCCGGCAGCCGGCGCGGCGCACCACGGCGGCAGTGTGCTGCGTTGCCCCACAGCTCACGCAGTCGGCGGCGCTCACGTGGCCACCGACGCCGCGGACCGCAAGCCGCGGGCTCACCGCCTTCCCCGCGCCCCGACCGGGGCTCCGGCACTCCAGTGCGCACCACCAGTTAGGTAGATCCTCGATCGTGAAATCTCACAGCAAGCGCGTGCTTGGCATCATCGCCATGACCGGCGCGGCAGTGCTCGCCATCCCCGCTGCCGCGAGCGCTTCCTCCATCGACGGCGGCAGTCTCGGCTCCGGTGGCGGCCTCGGCTCGGGCAGCGGCGATTCCGGCAGCAGCGGCGGCGGTTCCGCCCACAGCGGCGGCTCCGGCAGCAGCGGCGGTTCCGCCCACGGCGGCGGCTCCGGCAGCAGCGGCGGCGGTCCGGCTCACAGCGGCGGCTCCGGCAGCAGCGGCGGCGGTTCCGCCCACGGCGGCGGCGGCTCCGGTGGCGGCCTCGGCTCGGGCAGCGGCGACGGCTCCGCCCTGGGTGGTGGCTCTGCCGCCGGCGACGGCGGCGGCCTCGGCGGCTCTGGCAGCAGCGGCGGCGGTTCCGGCAATGGCGGTTCCGCTCACGGCGGCGGCCCTGGCAACGGTGGTTCGGCTCACGGCGGCTCCGGTGGTGGTGGGGGTCTCGGCGGCGGTTCCGGTCACGGCGGCAATGGTGGCGGTTCTGCTCACGGCGGTGGCCCCGGTAACGGTGGCGGCTCCGGCGGCGGTTCCGGCGGCGGCTCTGGCAATGGCGGTTCGGCTC
>NZ_JBEXKB010000051.1:0-38038 GCF_040609455.1 Kitasatospora sp. NPDC004669 | reverse complement strand
GTACCGGCGGCGGCTCTGGCAATGGCGGTTCGGCTCACGGCGGCTCCGGTGGTGGTGGGGGTCTCGGCGGGGGTTCCGGCAGCGGTGGTGGGGGTCTCGGCGGCGGCTCCGGTTCCGGCAGCGGTGGTAACTCTGGTGGCGGCTCCGGTTCCGGTCACGGCGGCAATGGTGGCGGTTCGGCTCATGGCGGTGGCCCCGGTAACGGTGGCGGTTCGGCTCACGGCGGCGGCCCCGGTAACGGTGGCGGCTCCGGCGGCGGTTCCGGCAGCGGCTCTGGCAATGGCGGTTCCGCTCACGGCGGCTCCGGTGGTGGTGGGGGTCTCGGCGGCGGCTCCGGTTCCGGCAGCGGTGGTAACTCTGGTGGCGGCTCCGGTTCCGGTCACGGCGGCAATGGTGGCGGTTCGGCTCATGGCGGCGGCCCTGGCAATGGTGGCGGTTCTGCTCACGGCGGTGGCCCCGGTAACGGTGGCGGCTCCGGCGGCGGTTCCGGCGGCGGCTCTGGCAATGGCGGTTCGGCTCACGGCGGCTCCGGTGGTGGTGGGGGTCTCGGCGGGGGTTCCGGCAGCGGTGGTGGGGGTCTCGGTGGCGGCTCCGGTTCCGGTCACGGCGGCAATGGTGGCGGTTCGGCTCATGGCGGTGGCCCCGGTAACGGTGGCGGTTCGGCTCACGGTGGTAACTCTGGCGGCGGCTCCGGTTCCGGTCACGGCGGCAGCGGTGGCGGTTCTGCTCACGGCGGCGGCTCCGGTCACGGCGGCAACGGTGGCGGTTCTGCTCACGGCGGCGGTTCGGCTCACGGTGGTAACTCTGGCGGCGGCTCCGGTTCCGGTCACGGCGGCAACTCTGGCGGCGGCTCCGGTTCCGGTCACGGCGGCAGCCACCATCGGTGATCATCAAGCGCTGAACGTGGCGAAGCCCGCCAGCTACAGCGTTTAAGCGTGGCTTAAACCCCACCAAGATCATGTCTTGGTGGGGTTCGTCGTTCGCCTGACAGCCGGGCGGCCCTTGGGTGATCGTGTCTTCTCGCTGAAGTCGACAGTCGATCAACCCAAAGGCCGTGATGGTGTGTCTGCAGGACGGCATCGCGCGCGTCGAGGCCCTGGCCGGGCTGTCCCGGGGCTGTCGGCTCGACCACGGCCAGCGTGCGGGCTCCAACAGCGAGAACCCCTGGCAACGCTTCCAATCTCGTAGGTCAGAGAAGCCGGCATCCGCTGCCCAATGCTCCGGCCGGACCGATGGGGCGGGCACCGGGCTCAGCGAGTGGAACGCGTCCAGTCCGCCAATGCCCTCACCATGTGCAGCACCGCGCTTTGGCGCCGCTCGGACCGGAACGGCCAGGTCAACCACGCTGGAGCAGAGAGATACGACAACAAGAATGATGGGGAGGATCTTCAGCCCGATCGAGCGGCCGGTCACCTGCTCGATGATCCGGCCCGCCAGGCGGTAGTTGAAGTTGTTGTACTGCTGCGCGGTGCCCGGATCGAAGACCGGGCTGGCGGGTGGTTTGCCCTCCGGGTGAAGGGTGCGCTGGACGACCTGGTCGAGGGTCTCGACGTCGAGGCGCCGGGCGATCGGACCGTCAGGATCCTTGGCGTCTGGGCCCTCGACGGCCTGCGGTAATCCGCTGGTGTGGTCGAGGAGTTGGCGGACGGCGATCGGCTTGAAGTCCTTCGGCAGGATGCCGGGCAGGTGCTGCTGGACGGTGCCGTCCAGGTCGATCCGTTGCCCAGCGGCGAGTTGGAGCAGGACGGCAGTGACGAAGGTCTTGTTGATGTTGCCGATCCGAAAGGCGGCGTTCGGCGCGACCGGCTGCCCGCTCACCGGATCCTCGGCGGTGCCGCGCCAGGTTTGCCCGTCGACCGTCACCCGGGCGACCACGCTGGCGGCCGGGTCCCCTGGTCGGGCGGCTATCGCGGCGCCTAGCGCGGCTCGGTCGCGGCTGTCCGCTCGGCCAGGGCGGGCGTGGGGACGGCGGCGAGGAGCAGCCCGGCGAGGGCGAAGGCGAGGGCGCTGTGCTTGGTGATGGCCATGTGGTCTCCGTTGTCGGCGGGACGGGCAGCGCAGGACAGAATGGTCTGCCATGGAGAACACGAGTGTGATACCCGATCAGTTGCCCGTTGCCCGCGAGATCCTGCTGGATGAGCCGGTGTCGCCGGCGAAGCCGACCTCGCGGGTCGAGGTGCGCAGGATCGCCATGCCGCCGCGGTTCGCCGCCGGGTGGCACGTGCACAACGGGCCGGTGGTGGGCAGTGTGGTGGCGGGGACGGTCCACTTCCAGGTCGAGGGCGGGGAGGAGACCGTATTGGAGCCCGGTGAGGTGTTCCACGAGCCGGCCGGTGTACCGGTGCGCTTCGACGCCGGGGTGGAGGGGGCGACCTTCCTGGCGTACTTCCTGCTGGCGGACGGCGAGCAGCCGGAGATCGCCCTGGTCGGCGACGCATCGGTCGGGTGAGTTCGGATGGGTGTTGGGCGGATGCGTGAGGACCATGGTTCTCCTCGTCGGTTCCGGGCCGGTGGCCCGCTTTTGCTCGCGTGTGTGGGCTGGTTGTGCAGCGTGCCGACGTTGGTGGCAGATGAGGACGTACGGGCGGTGGTGAGCCGCTGTCAGGACAGCCCCGGTGCAGCGGTTTATGTGCTGCCGCTGGCCTGGGCGGGCCTGCTGTTGGGAGTTGCCGCGGTTTGCTGGGGATGCTGGCAGCTCGTCACCGCTGCGCGGAGGAAGGCCCTGCGGGTTGGCCTGGGGCACGCCGCGCTCTGTGTGCTGCTGCCGGTCGCGGCCGTCGCTGCGCCGCTCCAGTACGCGCTGGCGCAGACCGCGGCCCATGACACCGGGCACCAGCGGAGCAGTTGCTTCGGGCAGGGTCAGGCGAGGACGCTGTCGACGGAGTGGACGGTGTAGCCGCCGCGTATGACGGGGGCGAAAGGGGCCAGCGCCATGCAGGTGCCGACGACGGGCTGGTAGGCGTTGCCGTTCTTGTCCACGTCCGCGTTGCCCACGCCCCAGGAGAAGCCCAGGCGGTCCTTGCCGTGGCCGTGGGCGTCGTAGATGCTCAGGCCTATGCGCTGGCCGACCGGCATGCCGTTCGACTTGGTGATCACGGCAGTCAGGGTAGCGACGGGGCCGCCGGTGGCGAGGCAGTCGACCGTGGCGTCGGACTCGCGGACGTCGCCGGAGTCCGTTCGGTGGGAGAAGTGGACGGTGCCCCGGGCGTCGGTGGGCAGGCCGGTGGGCAGGTTGGGCAGCGGGTGGCTGTGGGGCGCGCCCTCGGCGTTGATGGTGAACCAGATCTCGTGGTTCGGCACGATGCCGTAGAGGATCCGGGCGGAGCCGGTGACCCGGGCAGGCCCGGACACGGCGCTGGAGTCCTTCGCGACGGCCGGGGCGGGGGCGGTGAGCGCCGCGAGGGCGAGCCCCGCGAGGGCGGCCGCGGCGGTGCGGGCGGCGCGGGTGCGGAAGGTGCGGGCCGTACGGCCGGTACGGGCGATGCGGAACATGGGTGGAGACTCCCTTCTCCGGCGGCCCCGGTGGCCGCCGTCTCGGTGACTCCAAGACTGATCGCTGACCCCCTCTCCGCACATGTGCCGATCGGCACAAAGCGATCACCGAGTTCGCGGGGAGGCCCTGCCGATCGGCAGGGCCAGCGCGGGAGTTAGGGCCCCGGCCGCACCCGGCTCGGCAGTCGGGTGCAGGCCGCCCCCGTCGCGAGCGGCGCGGCCTCGGCCCCCAGCGCGGCGAGCGTGAAGTCCGTGGTCGGCGTGCTGATGTCGGCGCTCTGCCGGACCGGGTAGTGGCTGCCACCGGGCACCTCGTAGTGGCTGTAGCGGTAGCGCAGCAGGTGCACGGCGAGGCCGTGCGGGCGGCCGGGGGCGGTCGAGGCGCATGAGTCCGGGTGCGACGGGGCGGTGGGGGAGGGGGCGTTCGTCCCCGCCGAGTCGCCGACGGCGGAGAACCACGGCGGAGAACCACGGCGGAGAACGACGGGTACGTGATGGCGTACGTCGTCAACCCGTCCCGTGGGTCGACGGACCTGATGATGACCCTGGCGGCCCGGGACTTCGGCGGGGAACCGGGCGCCCGGCTCCGCCTGCCGGTGCGGGTGCCGATGGGGCTGCACGGGAACCGGGTGCCGGGCGGGGAGCCCGTCAGGTGCCGCGTGAGGGGCGATGTCGGCCCGTTGAAGGCCCGGGTGTCAGCCGATCTCGACAGTGAAGGTCGAGGTGCCGCCGTCCTGGCCGGTGAGGGTGACCGGGCCGAAGGTGATGAACGTGGTCGAGGTGGCGCCGGGGGCACGGTAGAAGCCGGTGGCCTTGGTGATCCGGACGGCGAGGGTGGCGAGGGTGGCCGCCAGCTGCTCGTTCGCCTCGACCTCGGGCTCGGCGAGGGCGGCGTGGCCGTTGGCCTCGGCCCAGTCGCGGACGCCGTCCGCGTCGCGGCTCAGCGCGGTCAGGATGCTGGGGTTCGCCCAGGCCCAGAGCCAGGAGGCCGAGCCGGGGCTCCAGGTCGCGATGATCTGGGCAGGTGCGGTCGCGGTGCGGTCGGGGAAGGTCCAGGTGATCAGGCCGGTGCGCTGGTCCAGGCCCCAGCGGTCGGCGGTGCCGAGGCCCCAGGTGGTGTGGGCCTCGGCCAGCCGGTCGATCATCTGCTCGCCCTGGAGGAGCAGCGTGGCGAGGTCGGACTGAGGAGTGGTGCTTTCCATGGGGTGAAGTGTGCCAGCGCCGATTTCGGCAGCTCAGGGTGCTCCTGCCGCTCAGCGGACGCGCAGGCCCGCCGAGGCGGCGAGCTCGCGGACCTGGTCGGCGGTGAGACGGGCGAGTTCGGGGAGAAGGGCGGCGATGTCGGGGGTGGCGGGGTGCGGGGGGTGGACGCGCGGGGGGAGGGAGTCGGTCTCGGGCACCAGCCCGGCGAGGGCGGTGAGGGTGGCGAGGGGGACGTCGAGGAGGGCGGAGAAGTCGGCGAGGAGAGGAAGGCTCAGTGGCACCCGGTCGTGGCCGATGCCGCCGATGGTGGAGGCGGCGACGTACAGGCCGCGGGTGGTGTGGAGCAGTCGGGCGACGCTCATCCAGCGGAGGTTGCGGTTGGCGGCCATCCGAAGGAGGGCACCGCCGAGACCGGGCAGGTACTGCTCGTGCGGTGGCGTGGCGGGGGCGGGGTCGGTGCGGGGCTGCTGGGGGAGCGCGCGGGCGCGCCGGAGCAGGTCGGCGCGCTGGTCGGGGGTCGACTCGGAGGCGGTGATGGCGAGATCGCGCGTCACGAGTTCCGCCTTCGGGTCCAGCGGTGCGAGTTCGTCCGGGATCGACAGGCCGGCGAGGGCGAGGCGGTCGGCGGGGCGGAGCGGCTGGGGCGGGGTCGGCACGGGCACGGTGCGCAACGCTAGTCAGCGGCAGAAGCATCGGGCAATCGGTTCGGGCGCCCGGGATATGGGGATATGAAGGTGCGGCTAGGTGAAGGACCGGTGTAGGGTCCGCCGGTGACTGATGATCACGGGGGAGATGTGGAGGCCGCTTCCAGCACGGAGGCAGCTTCCGGCGCGGCGAACGACGCCGCCGAGAACACGGCCGCCGAGGACACGGCCGCCGAGCCCGGCACCGGCGGCCGCGAGCCGCGGGTGGGGCTGCAGCTGGCGGCGGCGGTCGTGCTGGTGGGGGCCGTGTTCGCCGGGCTCTGGGTGGTGGCCGGGAACGGCGGGGACAGCACGTCGGGCGACGGGCCGGCGAAGTGCAGTCCGGCGAGGGAAACGGACTCGCCGAAGTACCCCGCGCTGTGCGCCGCGCTCAACCGCCCCGACCTGCCGGTGCTCGTGGGAGTGTCGAAGGAACGGGTGCTGATAGCCCAGCCCGGGTTGTCGGCGGCCCTCGGGCCGGGCCTGACGAAGGACGACTACGGCGCGGCGGAGGTGCAGTTCAGCGACATGTACGTCCAGCTCGCCGACAACCGGGACGTCGAGGTGGACGACTTCGCCAGGCCCGGCGACCCGACGGTCACGCGCACGCCCGTGCTCGGTCACAAGGCGGTGGTCTACCGGACGCCCACGATGTCGTTCTCGTTCTCCCTCGGCGGCGGGAAGTCCACGACGGGCACCGGCTCCGACGCCCACTCCCTCGCCGTCGCGAAGAACCCGGACGGGACCGGCGGCACCTTCGAGATCAGCATCTGGCGCAAGGACTCCGCGCCGATCGACGACGCCGCCCTCTACCGGGTGGCGGAGGCGGTGCTGCCCGGCCTGCAGGGTTGGGTGGGCGGCGGCTCAGCGGGCTGAGCGGCCGAAGCAAGGTGGTGGACGTGCTGGTGACGCTGACCGGCGGTGCCGGGGCGGGCAAGACGACGCTGGCCGGGGCACTGGCGGTAGTCGCCGGCCCTGGCCCGGTGCGGGTGCTGCACGGGGACGACTACTACTTCGCCGAGCCGGGCTGCGGGCGCGGAGTGTGGGCGCCGGACGAGGGCGGGGTGCCGAGGCTGGACGTGGGGGATCCCCGGTCGGTGGACGAGGGGCGGCTCGCCGCGGACGTCGACGCCGCGCTCGGGGAGACCCGGGTCGTGATCGTGGACGGGCTGTTCGCCCGCAGGGTCGCCCCGCAGCGGCCCTGCCGCCGCTTCGACGTGTTCGTCGACCTCGCGGCGGACCTCCGGCTGGTGCGCAAGATCCAGCGCAAGTGCGTCGTGGGCGGCTTCCCGCTGGAGGTGCTGCTGCGCAACTACGCCGGGCAGCGGCGGGCGGCCCACGAGCGGCACGTCGAGCCGCTGCGGCGGGAGTGCGACCTGGTGGTCGACGGTGCGCTGGCTCCGGAGGTGCTGGCCGGGCTGGTGTGGTCGGCGGCTGCCGAGAAGACCGGGCGCGGCCGCGATTCGTAATGATCACGCGGGTCAGGGCCTCCCATGCGCAGGGGAGAGCGGGGTTTTCCCTGCTCTTTGTTTAGGATCTTGTCCTGCTCTGCGACGATCCGATGATCGTCGCCCTATTGCGGTGGGCGGCGCGTCGCAGGGGAGAGACCGGCATGGCCGAAGGGCCCGAGGACAGCGTCGTCCGGGTGCGGACGAGGTGGCGCGCCAGGTTCACCATGAGCAAGGAGACCTGGATGGTGGTCTCCGGCGGAGTGCTGGGGGCCACGTTCGCGAGCCTGGGCCTGGCGGTACTGTTCGGCCCCGCGAACGGCTTCGGCGGCAACAGCCTCGCGTACATGGGCGCACTCAGCATCCTGGGGCTGATGCCCTGCGGCGCCGGTTTCGTCTGGGCGCTGATCCACCCCAAACGCGGGCTGCCGTCGGTGGCCGTCGGCGCCCTGCTGGGGCTGGGGATCTTCCTCTGCTTCGCGGGGGACGGCCTCAACGACTCCTGGAAGGCCCCGCTGGACCGTCCGTCCACCGTCCGGGCGGTCGGCAGCTGGACCAGCGGGGACCTGGTGGTGCGGGTCCGCCCGGACCAGGTGGTGGCGTACCACAGCGGGGGCGGGGCCGTCGCCTGGCAGTGGACGCCGCCGGGCGAGGACTCCGTGTGCACGATGAGCCGGGGGATCGGAGCGGGCGGCATCGGTCTGATCGGGCACTCGCCGCACGGCAAGCCGTGCGCGGTGGTGACGGCGCTGGGCCTCGCGGACGGCAAGGAGGGCTGGACCGCCACGGTGGACGCGCCCGCCCGGGACGGCGACTCCGCCGATGCGGACCTGGTCGCGGTGGCCGGGACGCAGGCCGTACTGCAGGGCACGGACGGCTGGCGGGCCGTGCGGCTGACGGACGGTCGGGAGCAGTGGCGCAGCGCGCCCGACGCCGGGTGCACGCCGCTGGAAGTCTCCGGTGGGGAGCAGGACGTGGTGACGGTCGCGCAGTGCGGCAACGCGGCGCCGGTCCTGCGGTCGCTGGCGCCCGGGGACGGGCGGGAGCAGTCGCGGGTCTCGCTGCCGGCGGAGGGCGGGCTGAAGAACCTCATGGTGGTGTCGGCCGAGCCGCTCACGGTGTGGGTCGACGCCCAGGCCGAGCGCGGCACCCACGCGGTGCTCAGCTACGACCGGTCCGGGAAGCAGCGCGCCTCGATACCGGTCTCGGGAGACGAGTACGACCTGGACGTGATGCTCGGTGGGGTGCACGCCTTCGACGAGTTCACCGCCCGGCCGCTGCTCGGCGGCATGGTGGTCGGGGACCTGTTCATCGTGCCGGGCGAGCGGCCGGGCGACGTGAGCATCAGCGGTGGCAAGCACCCGAGCCGGACGGCCACCGGGCGGCTGGTCGCGTACTCGCTGGCGGACGGCGTCAAGCGCTGGACGGCGGGCCTGGACGACCAGGTGACGGGCGTCCTGGTGGACGGCGCCTCGGTGTGGGCGATGACCCGCGACAAGCTGACCCGGGTCGACGCGGCGACCGGCCGCGAGAGCCGTGAGCTGGACGTCAACGGCACGGCCTCGCTGTACCCGGTGGACCTGTCGGTGGCGGGGCGGGAGCGGTTCACGGTGGTGGCGGAGGACGGGACGCGGGACGAGCCGCCGGTGCGGGGGATGAGCTGACCCAGCGAGGAGCCGGCCCTGCCCGCGAGCGGCGGGCAGGGCCGGAGAGCTGGTCAGGCGGTGAAGCGGGGGTCCCGGGCTTCGATGGCCTGGACGAAGGCGGTCCACTCGGCCGTTGGTGTCGGCGCTGTCGTGGTTGTACGGGTTGTGCATGGCTGCCTACCGATGGCGGGTGGCCTACCGCATGGTGCCCCGGCCGTTCGTTACGGGGACGGCGGATGGCTGGGGAGTTGGGGTAGGGAGAGGCTCAGGCGACGTAGAAGTGCGCGGTGGCCTTCTGGGTCTCCACGATGGCCCTGGCGAAGTCCTCCGGCTGTCCGCCCCACGGGTCGGTGATCCCGGAGCCGAGGATGCGGACCTGCCGGTTCGGGCCGGCCAACTCCTCGACCGCCCGCGCGGTCTCGCCGTCCACCGCGACCAGGTCGTCGGCCCAGTGGAGAAGGCCGTCGTCCAGCAGCGCGCCGCGGTGGCTGGTCAGGTCGTAGCCGAAGGCGGCTGCAGCTTCGATCATCAGCGGGTGCGCGGGCTTGTTGACATGCCAGTTCTGGGTGCCGGCCGACCGTACGTCGAGTGCCCCGGCGGAGCGCTCGGCGATGATCAGGGCGGCGATCGGGGAACGGCAGTGGTTCCCCTTGCAGATCACCAGGACTTTGCGGCGGCGGGCCGGGTTCACGCGGTGTCCACCCTCTCGATCTCGAAGGTGAGCACGCCCAGTGCCTCCTTGTGGGGCGGGAAGATCGCGTGGATGGCTTCGAGCTGTTCGGCCTCGGTGGCATGGGGGTTGACGGCCTCCACGCGCTCGGTGCCGAACATCTCCTTGAAGGTGCGGTACTTGCCGACGCGCTTGACCTTGGTCAGGCAGCTCAGCTCCCGGCAGGTGAAGTTGATCAGGTCTCCGACCTTGATCCGCTTCATCGACTCGTACGCGACGCGGACCTCGACCGTCTTCTCGCCGCTGGCGATCAGGTCGTAGTACTGCCGGTAGATCGGCATGTTGCGGGGGCGCTTCGCCTGGGAGTGGTGCGTTGCAGGCTGGCGGGTGCTCATCAGGGTTTCCAATGCGGTTGTGGTGTAGGACCGGAAGAAGTGCCTGGGGTCGCTCAGCACCAGTTCGCCGAGTCCGGTCAGCGCTTCGACGTAGTCCTCTTGGGTGCCGGGCCAGGCCGAGGGGTCGAACAGCCACGCGGGGGTGGAGTCGGCCTCGGCGAGTCCGGCTTCGGCGGCTTCACGGAGCAGGCTCTTCGAGAGCTTGCCGCCGTCGCTGCCGAGGATCTGGGGGGTGAAGATCCGGACCGGCAAGGGTCCGGCCGGCAGCCCGAGGGCCGCGTGCGCGCCGTCGACGAGCTGGCACCCGAACGCCCAGTCCCCGCCCTTGACCATGACGTGGAGCGTCCGGTCGTTGGGGCGGTAGGCGCGTTCCTTGACGACATTCCGGTAGAGCGTGGCGAGGTCGAGGTAGCCGCCGCCCAGGGGCGTGATGTCGGCCTCGTAGCGGCCGTGTTCGAAGCAGACGGCCTCGAACAGGGCCCCGGCGTCGTCCAGCTCCAGCAGTCGCGTGCGGTCGGCGTACTTCTCCGCCCACCCGCAGGCGGGGCAGGGCAGCCGGATGTGGGCGCTCCCGCTGTTGGGGGACAGCCAGGAACCGATTTCGTCCAGGAGTTCCAACGTTCGCAGGAATTCGGCGCGGAAGGCCGGGGTGTCCTGCTGCTGGGTGTAGGTGCTGACCGTGTACGGCACGTTCGTCCTGGCCTGGCAGGCATCGAACAGAGGCAGGTAGTGCCGGGAGATGAGCGCCGTGATCTCCTTGGTGCTCAAGTGGTGGACGTACGCCCGCTGGTAGCGTCCTCCGTCGGCCCTGACGGTCTCCGCCGGGGAGTTGTCCAGAGCGCAAAAGTCCACGCTGGTGTCGATACCGAACTCGTCGCGGGCGTGCTCCGCCAGCAGGAAGGCGAGGCTCTGGACGAGGTGGGTGCCGAGGTGGGGGTGCCCGTTGATCTGGGTGCCCACCGAGAAGGCGATGCTCTCGATGTCCGAGGCCAGGATGCGGGGCCGCAGGACATCGATGGCGTCTTCAACGGCGTTGGCGAGGACCGTGTTCGGGGACCTCAACGTCGACGTGGTCACGGTGCGCCTCCCTTGGGTCGGGATGGTGCGGTGGGTGAGGTTGTGAGAGAGCGCCGGTCGACCTGATTCAGGCAGGGAGGCGGCGAAACGACACGGCCTCGGCGTGTTCCAGCCAGCGGGGAGCCGGGCCGGCTCGAACTCAGTGGGGCCGGTTACGACCTCTCGGTACTCGTGCTTGGGAGCGCGTCTCGCCATCGGTCTGTCCTCCTTCGCCGTGGCAGCGGGGGTGCGTGATAGACCGTAGGAACCGTGGTGGAGCGCGCTCAACAAACTTGCGCCTTGTTGCGGGGCATCACCCCAAAGAGGCAACGGCGGCGGCGATCAGCTCCCTTGCCTTCGCCCCATACACGGCCATATTGGACAGGCCCATGAAGGCCCGGATGTAGTCCGTGATCTCTCTGGGCTGGAGCACGTTGACCTTCGCCGTCAGGGTTTCCACCGCCACCCGCTGATCATCGAAGAGGTAGAAGGCTTCAAGGGGCCAGATGGCTCGCGGGCAGCCGGCCGGGATGACCCCGACAGAGACGGACGGCAGCGACATCAAGGTGAGCAGGTGGTCGAGCTGAGCGGCCATGGCCTCCACGCTGCCGATCCTGGTTCGCAACACCCACTCTTCGATCAGGACCGCGAACCGGCGTCCCCCCTTGTACATGAGCTGTGCCCCTGCCAGACGGGCCGGTACGGCCGCTGCAACGTCGTTCGGAGTGCCCTGGAAGTCCGTGATGGACTGCATGAGCGCCGTCGCGTACTCGGCGGTCTGGAAGAAGCCGGGGAGCACGTTCGACACGTAGATCCGGAAGAGCCTCGTGCGTTCGTAGTCGCTGATGACCTTCTCTTGGGCGAGCCGCATGCCGGAGCTGTTCCGGCGTCTCCACTCCTGGTACATCGAGTCGGCGGCACGGGATGCCGCGATCAGGTCAGGGATCCGGTCGCCAGCCCCGCAGGCAGTGCACCAGGCCCTTATGTCGTCTTCCGACGGAGCGACCTTGCCGGACTGAATGCGAGAGGTCTTGGCGGGGTGCCAACCACACAGGGCAGACAGCTCACCCCCTTTGAGTCCGGCGTCCTTGCGGATCTCGACCAGTTGATCAGCGATGGCCTTCCGTGCTGCGACAACGCTGGACGAAGGCGACGACGGCATGTGCTGTCCACCCGGTGGTTCGGAGCTGACTCAGACCTCGAAGTCCTGGTGAGGCACCGCCCGTTCCCACACAGCCTCGAAAGCCTTCGTGCACAGTTCCACGGTGGCCGGTTCCTCTGTCAGCACGTTCCGGGGATCAGCCCATTCGCCATCACCGGTGAACAGGTTGAACCGCACGATCCGACTGTCGAACAGCCAGAAGTCGGCTCCGGGCAAGGCGAGATCGAATGCCCTGCTCCGGGGAAGCCAGCGGATCTGCTCACCGGCTGCGATGTTGGTGAACGTGTGGGAGTGCTCGTAGCGGATGTACTCGGTGACTGGCTCCGACACGATCCGGGCACGCCGGATGGTCACCCCACGGGCGATGGTCTCTACCGCGAAGTCATGGAACGGATGCCACCACTCGGCCCGGTTCTCCAAGGAGTACCGGTGCCCGGCCTTCCACGCGGCGAACTGGTCAGCTTCGTCAGCGACGCTGTACTGATCACGCATCTCCAGATGCACGGCCGACTTCTTCGTCTCCCGGAGCAGAGTCCTGAAGTCCGGCACGTTCGATTGCATCGCAAGCCTTCCTGATGAAGGGGATCATTCGCTCGGGGATGCTGATCACGGACTCGTGGGCAGGTACGCCGACCTTGTGACCGGCGACCCACTCGGTCTCGCTGACCTCCGCGAGCTCGGCCCCGGTGGCGGTGTCGCTCTGGATGACGAGTCGACGCTGAGCCACATTCGCCCAGACCGTGGGCGAGCCTTCCTCGTTGGTCTCAGGGTCGATTCCGAAGAACTCTAGGCCCACGGGTACCGCTCCTGTCACGTAGCTTGCGTGTACTTGCGCTCGGAGTTGACGTGACCACCAGCATCCAGCGTCCGAGGCTGCTTTGTCCGGCGTTTCGCTATCTGGCGAACAGCCAACTCATACTCCAGCGGTAGATGTGATCTCGCTGGTGGGACCCGTGCGGGGACGGCTGCGGCCGCTGGGAGCGGCCCTGCCCGCGAGCGCGGGCAGGGCCGGAGAGCTGGTCAGGCGGTGAAGCGGGGGTCTCGGGCTTCGATGGCCTGGACGAAGGCGGTCCACTCGGCTTGGTTGAAGGCGAGGTGGGGCCGGTCGGGGTTCTTGTCGTCGCCGAGCCAGACGTCGCCGTTGTCGAAGCGGGCGACGATCACGCAGTTGCCGTTGGACTCGCCGGAGAAAGGGGACTTGACCCACTCGGCATCAGCGGGGTCGTGGGAGTAGGGGTCGTGCTTGCTGATCACGTCAACTCTTCCAACTTGTGCTCAAGTACGGTGATGGTGTCCTCCGGCGACAGCGAGCATCGCTTCAGCCGAGCAAAGGCGCGTTCGGCTCGTCGAACATCGCGGCCCGACCTACGCGGGAGCATACCGCCGACGGCTTCGACGAAGACGAAGCTCTCTTCGCCGGAGAAGTGCATCAGTGTGATGCCGGAAGAGAAGATGGCTTGGCGTCCTGCACTCAGTGGGACCATACGCAGGGTTACGTTCGGCTGCTTTGCCACCTCGATGACATGACGGATCTGACCAGCCAGAATGTCGCGATCGCCGCCTACCAGGAGTGCGACCTCACCGAAATACGCCTCCAGATTGATTCGGGGTTCTTCGGTCAATCGCCGCTGGCGCAGGATGCGAATCTCTGCTGCGGCTTCACTCTGGTCGTCGCTGAGGCCGTCGAGACCGGCGGCGATCACCTCACGCGCGTAGTCCTCGGTCTGGAGCAGGCCGGGGAAGGCGGACAGGTAGTAGTCGAGCATGTGCGTCGCATCAGCCTCCAGGCCGAGGAACTCGGCGAATGCGGAGCCGATCGTGTCAGCGAACTCGTGGTCTTCCCACCAGTGCTTCGAAGGACCGTCCGTGGCGAGATGCTCGATCTCGGCGCGCTCTTCCCCGGTGATCCCGCAGTGATCCAGGTAGGCGGCCAAGTCGGCTGCGCTCACTGGTAGGCGGGCTCGTTCGATCTTGCTCAGCCGGGCAGGATTCCAGCCTCTCAGGCCGGCGGTGACGTCGGCCAGCGTCTTGTTGTTCTCCAGCCGCCACTGCCGTAGTTCCTCGCCGAGGCGGATGTTCCTGATCGCTGACGGGTCTGTGCCCAACGCTGCCCTCCCTTGGGTGTGAGTCCAGTCTAGCGACGTTCAAGATCAACTAATTTGTTTCTTCTTTGGGGGCGTTCGGGTTGCAAATTCTATTCCAGCTCATCCACACTCAACGTGACGACACGGACACGCAGCTGACGTCGTGTCGAAGCGAAGGGGCACCCATGTCCGCGTTGAGCGCACCCGTTCTCCACGCCTCCGAGCTCTCCCTCACCGACCACGCCACCTCGGTCCGTACCGCCCGTCGGCACGTCCGGGAGCAGCTGTCGGCCTGGGGCTTCACCGGTGACAAGGTCGACGACCTCGTCCTCATCACCTCTGAGCTCGTCACCAACGCCGTGGTCCACGCCTGCCAGGGCCACGACGAAGTCCGGCTCTACCTCCAGGAGTTCGGCGGCGACTGCCGCCTCGAAGTGTGGGACCCGCGCTTCGACCTCCCCCTCCAGGACCGCAAACCGCACCGCTTCCGCGAGGGCGGCCGGGGCGTCGAACTCGTCCGCGAACTCGCGCTCGACTTCGGCGTCATCACCCGCCGCGGCTCGGGCAAGCGCGTGTGGGTCCGCATCCTGCTCAACTGACCTTCACAGGCGCCGAATTCAACCAACGATGAAGGGAGTCACCAGCCATGCACCCCGCCGCGATCGCCTTCCGCAACCCCGCCGCCCTGCACGCCCGCTGCGACTACGGACGCCCCCGCCGCCTCTACTTCGAGCCCGACTACGAGACCTGCGCCGTCGTCCCCGACCCCACCGCCTGGGAGCCCCTCCCCGCCGATTACGCCGAGCGGTTCGCGCCCGGCTACTTCACCCCCGGCACCGGCCTCGTCGAACTCTTCAAGGTCCCCGACACCGTCACCGACCGCGACACCCTCGCCGCCATGGTCGAGACCCTCGGCGACCCACACCCCGTCACCCTCGGTGACGCGGACGACCCGCCCGGGGAGCCCATCACCCACCTTCTCCCCGAGTCCGGCCGGCGCCCCGGCCTCCATGTCGACAACCACCAGAACCTCCTCTACGGCGAGCGCAGAAAGGCTCGGCGGCGACTGTGCGTGAACCTCGGCCCCGGCCCCCGCTACCTCCTCCTCGCCGACACCGACATCCTGTCCATCTGCCGCTGTGTCCGGGACCGCTACGAGGACCACCGCCCCTCCACCGACGACCTGCGGATGTACCTCGCCCTCCACCGCCCGCTGCGCCTCCTCCGCCTGCGCATCGACCCCGGCGAGGGCTGGCTCGCGCCCACCTCGTTCCTCCCGTACGACGAGTCCACCGAGGGCCTGGACCTGCCTTCCGGTACGTCCTCCTGGCTCGGGCACTGGGAGCCGTATCTCTTCGACCCGCTGATCTGAGCGTTCCCAGCGGTTGTGTCAGGCTGGTGGGGGAGCACCGCCGAGGCCGGGAGGCTCGTGATGGCCGAGATCAGGGTGAACGGGGTGTCGCTGCACTACGAGGCCCGTGGGGACGGCCCCGGGGTGGTGCTGGTGCACGGGTCGTGGAGCGACGGGGACTCCTGGGCGCGGGTGATACCGGGCCTGGCCGAGTTCACCACCGTGGTCGCGTACGACCGCCGGGGCCACAGCCGCAGCGAGGACCTGCTCACTCAGGGTTCGGTGCACGAGGACGCGGCCGACCTCGCCGGGCTGATCCAGGGGCTCGGCCTCGCGCCCGCCTTCGTCTACGGGGACTCCTACGGCGCGCTGGTCACGCTCCGTCTTGCCGCCGCCCGGCCCGACCTGCTGCGCGGCATCGCCGTCCACGAGCCGCCGGGCAGCGGCATCCTGCTCGCGGATCCGGACCTGCGGCCGATCGGCACGGCGTTCGCCGACCGGATCGCCGCCGTCCGGGAGCTGCTGGAGCAGGCCGAATCCGCTGCGGCCGCCGAACTGTACGTGGACAGCCTGACCTTCGGCCCGGGTGCCTGGGAGCAGCTGCCGGCGCCGGTCCGGCACACCTACATCCGCAACGCGCCGACCTACCTGGACGAGCTACGGGACCCGGACGCGCTCGACCTCGACCTCGCCGGCCTGGCCCGGTTCACCGACCCGGCGCTGCTCACGCAGAGCGATGGCAGCGCGCCGATGTTCGGCGAGGTGCTGGACCTGATCGACCTCACCCTGCCGAAGGCGGAACGGCACGTTTTCGCGGGCGCCGGTCACGCTCCGCATCTGTCGCAGCCGGAGGAATGGGTGCGGGTGGTGCTCCCGCGTGCGTTGGGGTGAAGCGTTCCTGATGGGCGCGAAACTGGGGGCACGCGCCGGTGCACGCGCCTGCCGCTGTGCCATCCCTATCGAGCCGCCACCAGCTCCTCCCCGCGCGGCGTCCGCCGGTGCAGCACCTCCCGGCCGCTGCGCACCCGGCTGACCAGGCCGGAGCGGTGCAGCACGCCCAGGTGGTACGAGACCGTCCCCGCGCTCAGGAAGTGCCGGGCGGCCAGGGCGGCGGTGGTCGCCGGATCGATCAGGGCGGCCAGCAGGTCCGCCCGGGTCGGTCCGAGCAACTGCGCCAGCGCCGGGGTGGGGGTCCGAGGGACGGCCGGCGGCTCGGCGAGCGGGTACATCAGCGTCGGCGCCCGGTGGCAGCCGTCCACCGGGTCCAGGATGACGTGGATCCTCCGGCTCACCAGCGTCGGCATCAGCAGCACCATCCGGGCCGGCAGCGCCACCTCGAAGCGGCTCTCCAGCCGGATCAGCCCGTCGGCCCAGGAGAGCTGCGGTGAAAGGGAGTTGAACAGCGAGCCGGTGCCGTACCGAGCCAGGTGGCGGCCCCGCTGGTCGATCTCGGCGTCCAGCACCGCTCGGGCGTCCGGCCAGTACGGCGCGAGCGCCGACTCCCAGTACCGGCCCAGCTCGTCGGCGATCCGCTCGGCGAAGTAGCGCGGGCCGCGCCGCAGGGAGCGCAGCACCGTGTCCGGGACCTGACGGCCGAGCAAGTTCGCGGCGGGAATGCCGTTCCGGACGGTCTCCAGCTCCGCCCGGACCCGCTCGGGGTCGGTGCGGCGGACGGCCTCCAGCTGCTCCGCGACCGTCGGGTCCGGCCCCCAGGGGTGGGGGGAGGAAGTCGGGGAGGTAGCCGCCGTCCTGTTCCAGGGCCAGCCCCGCCAGCAGCTCAAGCTTCTCCCGGCGCAGCACCCGGCGGGTGCGTCCCACCCAGGCGTACGGCCCGGTGCGGGAGTTGAGCGAGGAGGCCATCAGGGTGTTGACCGCCTCGTGCAGCGGTGAGACCACGAAGCGGGTGCGGGCGAGCCCGGCCGAGTCGATCGTGAGCCGGATCACGGCGCCCTTCTCCCTGTCGGACTGTCGGACTGTCAGGACGTCGGATCTGACTGGGTTCATTCGGCTTTCGGGACCCGACGTTTCGACCCTGGTCGAATCCTGGCACGAATGCTCGCGTTCGAAGTCTCCCGGGCCCAAGCTGGCTCCGTGACCGCGTCAGCACGGACGCGGCGCGACCGGAAGGACGAACATGACGAGCACGCGCGGCCGCATCGCCGCCCTGTTAGGCGCCGTCGCGGTGGTCGCCGGCACCACCTTGGCCACCCCCGCCGTCGCGGCGCCGGCCGAACCGGCCCGGCACGGCGGCGGGATCGCCGGACAGGCGCCCTGCCAGGGCGCGCCCGAATTCACCTGCGGGACCATCACCGTGCCGCTCGACCACAGCGGCGCCGTCCCCGGCACCCTCCAGCTCGACGTGGCGATGACCGGGAACACCGAGGCCCCCAAGGGCGACCTGCTGTTCCTCACCGGCGGCCCCGGCCAGCCCGGCGTGCCGCTGATGCGGCGGATCGCGAGCAAGATCGCACCCGTCCTCAAGGACTACCGCCTGGTCATGTTCGACCAGCGCGGCACCGGCGAGCGGGCGCTGCAGTGCCCGGGGCTGCAGGAGGACATGGGCTCCTCCGACCTCACCCCGCCCCGCAAGCAGTCCATCACCGACTGCGCGGCCGCCCTCGGCCCGAACGCCCGCTTCTACAGCACCGCGGACACCGTCGGCGACATGGACCTGCTGCGCCAGGCCCTCGGCGACCACCGCCTCACCATCGACGGCGTCTCCTACGGGACCTTCGTCGCCGAGCGGTACGCGCTCGCCCACCCGGCGCACGTGGAGCGGCTGGTGCTCGACTCGGTGGTGCCGCAGGGCGGCTACGACCCGATGGATCTGGTCGCGCTGCCCGCCACCGCCCGAGTGCTGCGCTCCGCCTGCCAGGCCACCGGCTGCACCACCGACCCGGCCGCCGACCTCGCAGCCACCGTGCAGAAGTACGGCAACGGGCCGCAGATCCTGGACGCGCTCACCAGCTTCGAGTTCGCCGACCCCAACTACGGCGGGGTGCCGGAGGCCCTGCACGAGGCCGCAGGCGGGCACCCGGAGAAGCTCCAGGCCTTCATCGACGAGGTGCACAAGAACGACGCCGCGCCGGCCGGGGCGCTCAGCCAGGGCCTGCACGCCGCCACCCTGTGCGCCGACGGGCGCTACCCGTGGGGCAGCTCGGACACCCCGGTCGAGGGCCGGGCGGCCGCGCTGGAACGCACCCGGCAGGAGCTGACCCCCGAGCAGACCTGGCCGTACGACGCGGCGACCGCCACCGGGCTGGGCAGCCTGCTGGTCTGCCAGGACTGGCCGCGCGAGCAGGTGCCGCCGCTGCCGCCGGCGCACCGCAAGCTCCCCAACGTGCCGGTGCTGCTGCTCGGCGGTGACCGGGACCTCTCCACCCCGTACGAGTGGCTGTACCAGCAGGCCGCGTCGACCCACGACCCGGAGATCGTGATCGTCCCCGGCGCGGCGCACTCGGTGCAGACCCGGGCGGCCAACCCGATCGGGCGGCAGGCGGTGTACGACTTCCTGCTGAGGTGACCCGGGATTCGCACACGGCGACGGACCGTTCCGTACAGGGGTCGGAACGGTCCGTCGCCGCTTCAGCGTTCGGCCGCGCCCCAGCCGTCGTCGGGCAGGGCCGGGTCGGGCTCGGGGCAGTCGGCGTGGTCGTAGCCCCAGAGTCCGGTCTTGAACAACTGCCAGTCGTCCAGCGGGGGTTCGTCGTAGCCGACCCGGTCGACCAGGATGAAGGCGACCCGGACGTCCTCGACCGGCGTGACCTCCAAGGTCCGCTGGCCGGGGATGTTCTCGTACGTCACCGTCTCCCATGCGCAGCCGGCCGCGGTGAGTGCGGCGCCCAGCTCGGACTCGGTGACCCGGGTGCCGAACGTCTGCAACCCGCCTCCGGGCGACGGGAGTTCGAGTTCACCGTGCCAGGTGGGAAGGGAGAAGGAGCGGAGCCTGCGGCAGCGGCAGAACACTGCCAGAGCATCGCCCCAGCTGAAGGCGTGCGGCCAGCGTGACTTCTTGTGCACGCGCCCGGCGTCCCAGGGATCGCCGTAGCGGATCGCGAGTTCGGGCAGCGAGGCGCCGTAGCGCAGCTCGTCGAGGGCGCCGGTGGCGGCCAGGGCGGTCAGGCGGGCGAGGAAGTCCGGCGCGTCGGAGGGCACTTCGGGCGTCACCCCAGGCACCCGCGGACCGCCTCGATCAGCCGGTTGGCGCGGGCGTCGCCGTGGCCGATCATCCGGTTGGCGACGTACGCGAAGCCGACGCCGAACTCGTCGTCACCGAAGGCGAACTGGCCGCCGGCGCCGTCGTTGCCGAAGCTGCGCGGGCCGAGCAGCCGGCGGAAGGCCGGGGAGTCGAGCAGCAGGCCGGAGCCCCAGCGGGCGCCCATGTCGAAGCCCAGGAAGCCCTGGCCCGAGGAGAGTTCGCGCACCGCGTCGGTCACGGTATCGGGCGAGAGCAGCCGCTCGCCGCCGTCCAGGCCGGTGACCGCGGCCGCGTACAGGCCGGCCAGTCCGGCGGCGGAGGCGACGGCGCCCGCGCCGGGCAGCTCGATCGCGTGCAGGGCCGGGTCGTTCCAGCCGTGCGGCACGTCCAGGCCGGGGAAGACCAGGGCGCCGTTCATGGTCACGATCCGGGTGAGCAGGTGCTCCGGGCCGGGCATCGGGCGTCGGCCCTCGGCCTCCACCAGCCGGGCCAGGCTGGGGAGTTCGCTCTCCGGCAGGCCGATCCAGAGCGGCAGGCCGAGTGGCTCGGCGAGCTCCTTGCGCAGGAACGCGCCCGGGGTCAGACCGGTGACCCGGCGGATCACCTCGCCGACCGCGAAGCCGAGCACATGACCGTGGTACTCATAGGTCGTCCCCGGCTCCCAGAGCGGCTCCTGCTCCTCGATCGCGCGGATCACCGGCTCCCAGGCGGCGATCTCCTCGAAGGAGAGCACCGCGTCCAGCGCCGGGAGGCCGGCCCGGTGGCCGAGGATCATCCGGGTGGTGATGTCCCGCTTGCCGTGGCGCGCGAACTCGGGCCAGTAGCGGGCGATCGGGGCGTCCAGGTCGAGCCGGCCCTGTTGGGCGAGGAGCAGGGCGCTGATGCTCACCGCGCCCTTGGCACAGGAGAACACCGGCACCAGGGTGTCCTGCGCCCAGGCCCGGCCGGTGCGCTCGTCGGCGGTGCCGCCCCACAGCTCGACCACCTTGCGGCCGCCGACGTACACCGTGACCGCGGCGCCGAGCTCGGGGAACTCCTCGAAGTTGGCCGCGAAGACGTCCGCGACCGCGCCGTAACGATCGTCCACCCACCCCTGGAACTGCTGCATGGTACGTGTCCGCCCTTCCCTGGCCAAGATCACCGACCGGACCACGGTACGGGGTCGGCGCGGCCGCGACGAGTGATTTGACCGGCCTGGGACGAATGGGGCCGGTGTGACGGACTCGCTCGCCAAAGGGGCGTGGGCGGGGCGGGTCTGACGGTGTCGGCGTGGTCGGGCCGCGAGTGCCACGGGCGAGGGGACGGAGCTGCCGTTATGCTGTCCGGCGGTCTTCGGGCCGTGCGGCAGAACATCGGGGGGAGAACCATGAGGGACGACGACGCCGGTACGGGGGACGACAGGTTCCCTGCCGTCTCAAGCGTTCGAATGCCCGAGTGAGGACCGAATTGAAGACCCCGCAGCCCCGGAGCGGCCGCCGCTCGGCCAAGCGCCGGATCCTCCTGGCGCTGACCGCGGTGCTGGCCGTCGCGGGCATCGTCGGCGCGGTGGCGGTCCACCGGATGACCACCGGCAAACTCGACCACGGCACGGTGTTCACCGCGTCCTCGGGGCAGCTCACCGTCAAGCCCGGCGAACTCTTCTCGATCGAGGTGTTCGGATACCAGGGGGAACGCGAAACCTGGACCGTGGCCTACCCGGGCCCCGACCCGGCCATCGTTCAGCCGTCCGGAGACGAGTACGTCGACAACGTCGGCTTCGAGGACCTGGCGAGCTTCGTCCTGATCGGCAACCAAGGCTCGGGCGGTCACTACTACTTCACCTTCCGCGCCCGGAATCCCGGCCGGACCGCCATCACCGTGCACGTCGGCTACCGCGACCGGTTCGGCGGGCACCTCTCCGGCGGGTCCGATCAGACCAGTCGTCAGTTCACCGTCGACGTCCACTGAGCCGGTTCCGGAGCTGTGATGCGCGAGCGGCACGCCGACTGGCTGTCCGCGCACCCGCTGGGGCCGTGCGTCGGGGGAGGGCAGCCAACTGCCGGTGATCCGCCAGACGCTGGTGCAGCGGGCGTACTCGCCGGCCCGGCCCGCGCCGGCGGCGTGGAGGGCGTCGACGACCTGCTCGACGTGGCTCTCGGGGACGGATATCTCGATCTTCAAGCGCGTCATGCCTGGACCCTAACGAGCGGTGGCCGCCGTCGGGCGGTGTCGGCGCGGCCAGGCCGACGCCGCCAAGGCCGTGCCGATGCCGACGAAGGCCGCGGCCCCGGCCGGGACCACCCAGCCGGTGAGCGGGTGGCCGCCGTCGTCGCGGCCGAGCGCGCCCAGCAGGGCGGTGAGCAGGCCGTACGGCACCAGCAGGGTGCCCGCCCAGGCGACGGCGAGCAGCAGACGGCGGACCGGGCGCAGGCGCGGTGGGCGGTGGGCCAGGACGGCGGCGAGGGCCAGACCGGTCAGGGCCAGCACGGCGGTGAAATCGACGCCGTGGTGCTCCAGCCAGATCAGGGCGGCGGGTGCGTTGTTGCGCCGGAACTCGTCGGCCACTTCGAAGCCGTCGGCCAGCCCGCCCCGGCCGCCCGCCGCCCAGTAGGACTTGAGGGCGATGTAGGGCAGGGCGAGGCCGCCGGCCAGGGTGACGGTGCGCAGCCGGTGTCGAGTCATGTCCACTCCTCGGGGTTCGATGTCCAAGCCTGATCGACCTGGCTCCGGTTGGCGTCCTGCCCGGGGACCGGCCCGTGTCCCCCCGGCGGGGGAGGCGCGGGTCGGGACGGCTAGCGGGGCGCGGGTGTGGGCAGGCTCGGTCGGAACGTCCGCACAGGTTGGACCGTACGAAGGAGCGCATGATGACCGCAGTGCACGAATCCGTCCTCGACGCGATCGGCGGGACGCCGCTGTTCCGCCTCGCCCGGCTGGGCGCCGGGATCGCCGCGCCGATCTACGCCAAGGCGGAGTTCCTCAACATCGGCGGCAGCGTCAAGGACCGCGCCGCGCTGTCGATGATCCTGGCCGCCGAGCGGGAGGGCCTGCTGCGGCCGGGCGGGACGATCATCGAGGCGACCTCCGGCAACACCGGCATCGGGCTGGCCATCGTGGGCCGTCAGCGCGGGTACCGGGTGATCGCCGGGGTGTCGGACAAGTCGGCGCCCGAGAAGTCGGACATCCTGCGGGCGTACGGCGCCGAGGTGGTGCTCGCGACGACCTCCGTGGCGCAGGAGGATCCGCGGCACCTGTTCAACGTGGTCAAGCGGCTCACCGAGGAGATCCCCGGCGCCTGGCTCGCCAACCAGTACGACAACCTCGCCAATCCCGACGCCCATGTCCGCACCACCGGCCCCGAGATCTGGGAGCAGACCGGCGGCCGGGTGACCCACTTCGTCGCGGGCGTCGGCACCGGCGGCACCGTCACCGGCACCGGCGGGTACCTGAAGGAGGTGTCCGGCGGTGCGGTGACCGTGATCGGTGCGGACCCGGAGTCCTCCTCGTACGGCGGCGGGGACGGCAGCCCGTGGTTCGTCGAGAGCATCGGGCACTTCCTGCACCCCGAGACGATCGAGGACCGCTGGCCGCAGGCCTACCGCTCGGAGGTGATCGACTCCTTCGAGCGGATCCCGGACCGCGAGTCACTGCTGACGGCGCGTCGACTCGCCCGCGAGGAAGGCATCCTGGCCGGTCCGTCCTCCGGTACGGCGGTGGCGGCCGCGCTGCGGACGGCACGCGGGCTGGGGCCGGACGACCTGGTCGTGGTGCTGCTGCCGGACTCGGGCCGCTCCTACCTGTCCAAGGTGCACAGCGACGGGTGGATGCGGCACTGGGGCTTCCTGGAGGAGCCGGGGGAGACGGAGGTGCGGGCGGCGCTGGAGGCGGCCGGCCCGCTGGTGGCGGTCGGTGCGGACGCGACCGTCGGCGAGGCGCTGGAGGCGCTGCGCGCCGCACCGGGCGGGGTCGCCCCGGCCGTACTGCCGCGGGCGGCGCGACCGTACGGCGTGGCCGACGCGGAGGTGCTCGGCTCGGTGTCCCGGGAGGTGCTGCTGGCAGCGCTCGCGGACGGCGGGGCCAAGTCCGACAGCCCGGTGCGCGCACTGCTCGGGCCGGCCCTGCCGACGGTCGGGGTCGGGCAGTCGGCGGCCGAGGCGCGGGCCGCGCTGGCGGGCGGGCACCCGGGCGTGGTGGTGCTGGTGGACGGGAAGGCGGCCGGGGTGCTGACGCGGGCGGTGCTCTCCTGAGTGGTCGATGGGCCGGTGGTCGCCGAACCGGTGATCGCTGAGTCGGCGGTCACTGAGCCGCGGGCGCCAGGATGGCGTGGATCACCCGGTTCAGGGTGCGGTCGAAGACCTGGTCCGGGTCGGCGGGCGGGCCGGAGGTGGCGAACGCCTGGGCCAGGTGCGGGTATTCGCCGCTCATCGCCGCCTGGGTGAGGTAACCCACCATCTCCGCCTGCCACTTGGCGCCCGCAGCGGCCGTCTGCTCGTACTGGGCGAACTGGCAGATGAACCCGTTGAACAGCGCCATCGCCTCCATCCGCGCTCCGCCGGCCAGGCCGGTGGGGGCGGTGACGGCCAGGAAGTGGTCGGTGTAGCGCAGGGCGTTGGGGCCGATGCTCGGGCGGGCGAGCACCAGGGCGGGCGCCCACGGGTGGCGGCGGAAGATGGCGAGCTGCTCGTGCGCCAGGTGGGCCAGATCGGCCCGGACGTCGCCGCTCGGCTCGGGCGGCAGCCGGTACTCGCCGGTGACCGCGTCGAGCATCAGATCGAGCAGGTGCTCCTTCTTCGGCACGTAGTTGTAGAGCGACATGGTGCCCGCGCCGAGCGCGGCCGCGACCCGCCGCATGGAGACGGCGTCCAGGCCCTCGGTGTCGGCGATCCCGATGGCGGCCACGGCGATCGACTCGCGGCTGTGGGCCGGGCGGGGGCCCCGGCCGGTGCGCTCGGGGCGCAGCCAGATCAGTTCGGGGGCCTCGGGGGGGACGGGTCTGCCCGGCTGCTCCGGCTGCTCCGGCTGCTCCGGGGCGTCGGGGGTGTTGCGGCTCTCGGAGCCGGTGGGGGTCTTGCTGGACGGCACTGGAAGATCACCTCGCTCTCCCATCTTAGATACGTACGGCGTACGTAGTACGATTGCGTCCGCACGCGCTTCTACGTACGCTGTACTTAGAGAAGGGGCAGAGCCATGTCCGACACCGCCCGACCCGCCATCGAGATGGCGGGCGTGGAGAAACGCTTCGGGTCCACCGAGGCCCTGCGCGGCCTCGACCTCACCGTCCCGGCCGGCACCGTCTGCGGTCTCCTCGGCCCCAACGGCGCCGGAAAGACCACCGCCGTACGGGTTCTCGCCACCCTGGTCGCCCCCGACCGGGGCACCGTCCGGGTCGCCGGGCACGACGCCGTCCGCTCCGCCGAGGAAGTCCGTCGGGCGATCGGCCTCGCCGGGCAGCACGCCGCGCTGGACGAGGGCATCACCGGCCGGGACAACCTCCACCTCTTCGGCCGGCTGCACCGCCTCGGTGCGCGGCGGGCCCGGGCGCGCGCCGACGAACTGCTGACCCGCTTCGGCCTCGCCGAGGCCGGCGACCGGCTGGTCCGCACCTACTCCGGCGGCATGCGCCGGCGCCTCGACCTGATCGCCAGCCTGGTCACCAGCCCGCCGGTGCTCTTCCTCGACGAGCCCACCACCGGGCTCGACCCGCGCAGCCGGCAGGAGATCTGGGAGACCGTCCAGGAGCTGGCCGACGGCGGCACCACCGTGCTGCTCACCACCCAGTACCTGGAGGAGGCCGACCGCCTCGCCGACGACATCGTGGTCGTCGACCACGGTGCCGCGATCGCCACCGGCCCGCCCGCCGAACTCAAGGCGGCGATCGGCAGCCAGGTCTCGGTCACCCTGGCCGACCCGGAGCAACTCGCCTCCACCGCCGTGGTGCTGTCCCACCTCTCGGGAAGCGACGCGCAGGTGGACGTCGTCGAGCGGACGGTCACGGTGCTGACGGCGCCGGGGGTGAGCGTCCTCCTGCCGTCACTGGTACGGGAGTTGGACGGCGCCGGGGTCGTCGCCGAGGACGTCGCGGTACGGGCGCCCTCGCTGGACGACGTGTTCCTCACGCTCACCGGTACCGAAGGAAAGGCCGCCTGATGACCACCGTTGCGCATCCCGCTCCGGCCGCTCCGAGTTCGGCCGTCTCGCGCCCTTCGCCCGGTGCCCGACTGGTCTCCGGCACCGTGACCTCGATGCTCCGCGTCCTGCTCAACTACCGCCACTCGCCGGGCCTGCTGGCCGCCTCGCTGGGCGTGCCCGTGGTCATGGTGGTGGTCTTCGGGTACGTCTTCGGCAGCGCCATGCAGGTGCCGGGCGGCGGGGACTACCGGGAGTTCCTGATGCCCGGGCTGTTCGCCATGGTCGCCACCAACGGCATCATGCCCACCATGGTCGGTGCCGCCCGCGACGTCGGGCGCGGAGTCACCGACCGGCTGCGCTCGATGCCGGTCTCCCGCACCGGCCTGCTGCTCGGGCAGACCCTCGCCGATCTGTTGGTCAGCGTGGTCGTGCTGGCGCTGCTGGCACTGGTCGGGCTGGCCGCCGGGTGGCGCGCCCGGCACGGCGTGGCCGACGCGCTGGGGGCGTTCGCGCTGCTGCTGCTCTTCCGCTTCGTGATGACCTGGGTCGGCACGCTGCTCGGCCTGGCCGTCGGCAAGGAGGAGGCGGCCGGCCAACTCTCCGTCGTGGTCTTCCCGTTGGCGATGGTGACCAACGCCTACGTGCCCACCGGAGGGATGCCCGGCTGGCTGCGGGCGGTCGCCGACTGGAACCCGATCAGCTCCGTCGTCCAGGCCTGCCGCGAACTCTTCGGCAACCCGTCCGCCCCCGGCGGCGCCTGGCCGATGCAGCACGCGTTGCTCGCCTCGCTGCTCTGGAGCGCCGTGTTGCTCGCGCTCTGCGGGCCGCTGGCCGTACGGAAGTTCGCCACGCAGGGACGGTGACCCGCCGGGTCCCGGAATGTGCTGGACACCGGTGCCGGTGTGGTCTTGGGTGGGGCGCCATGGAGTACACCCACCTCGGCCGCACCGGCCTGACCGTCTCCCGCCTCTGCCTCGGCACCATGAACTTCGGCCCCCACACCGAGGAAGCCGAGGCCCACCGCCTCATGGACACCGCCCACGAGCGCGGTATCAACTTCTTCGACACCGCCAACGCCTACGGCCGCGACAGCGAGGGCAACCTCAAGGGCCGCACGGAGGAGATCATCGGCCGCTGGTTCGCCCAGGGCGGCGGTCGCCGCGAGCGCACCGTGCTCGCCACCAAGGCCTACGCCGAGATGAGCGACTGGCCCAACGAGGGCAGGCTCTCCGCGCTCGCCATCCGCAAGGCCGTCGAGGCCAGCCTGCGTCGGCTGCAGACCGACCACATCGACCTGTACCAGATGCACCACATCGACCGGGACACGCCCTGGGAGGAGATCTGGCAGGCGATGGAGGTCCTGGTCGCCCAGGGCAAGATCATCTACGTCGGCTCCAGCAACTTCGCCGGCTGGCACATCGCCCAGGCCCAGGAGACCGCCCGCTCCCGGCACTTCCTCGGCCTGGTCAGCGAGCAGTCCCTCTACAACCTGCTCGACCGCACCGTCGAACTCGAAGTCATCCCCGCCCTCCAGCACTACGGCCTCGGGCTCATCCCCTGGTCCCCGCTGCGCAGCGGCCTGCTCGGCGGCGTCCTCCGCAAGGAGCGCGAGGGCACCCGCGGCCGCAGCGCCATGGGCTTCGCCGGCGAACTCCTCGCCAAGCACCGCGTTCGGCTCCAGGCCTACGAGGACTTCGCCGCCGAACTCGGCACCGACCCCGCCGACCTCGCCCTCGCCTGGCTGCTCTCCCGCCCGGCCGTCACCGCCCCCATCATCGGCCCCCGCACCCCGGCCCACCTCGACGCGGCCCTCGCGGCCCTCGACCTGAAGCTCGACCAGAAGACCCTCGACCGCCTCGACGAGCTCTTCCCCGGCCACCAGCCCGCCCCGGAGGACTACGCCTGGTAGGCCCGGACGGCCCGGACCTTCGCGCCTTCCGGCCCCGACTCCGGTCCGCCTCGCCCAGGCCGAGGCGGACCGGATCGTCGAGGAGGGCCGACCGGATCGTCGAGGGGAGGCGGGCCGGATCGTGGAGCGGGTCCGGAGCCTCGACGGGGCCGCGACCGCGGGGAACGGCTGTTCGCCCGTCAGGCGACGGCGTGGCCGGCTGTGGTAGCAAGTCAGACATGAGGGAGCGGGAGGCGTATCACCACGGGGCGTTGCCGGAGGCGCTGGTGGCGGCGGCGTTCGAGGTGTTGGACGAGCACGGGCAGGAGAAGGTGAGTGTCCGGGAGGTGGCGCGGCGGGCGGGGGTGTCGGCGGGCGCGCCGTTTCGGCACTTCGCGGACCGGCAGGCGCTGTTGACCGCGCTGGCGGACCGGGTGCTGGCGGACTTCGTGCGGTGGCAGGAGGCGCAGGTGGCGGCCGCGGAGGCGGTCGGCGGGTCGGCGATGCGGGCGCTCGGGCTGGGGTTCGTCCGGTACGCGATGCACCATCCGCGGAGGTTCGAACTGGTGCGCTCGCGGGTGTTCACGGCCACCCGGGATCCGGAGCTGCGGGAGCGGCTGGAGGGCATCGACCGGGTGTTCACCGGGCTGATCGTGGCGGACCAGCAGACGGGCCGGCTGGGGCCCGGTGATCCGGAGTTGGTGCTGCTGTCCGGGCAGGCGCTGGTGTACGGGCTGGCACAGATGATCGTGGACGGGTACCTGCCGGCGGCGAAGGCGGAGGAGCTGGTCGTCCAGGTGCTGGACACCTTCCGCCAGGGGATCGCCAACAGTCCTGAAAAATAGCGTAGTTGTGGCTGAAGCGAGCCTTGACCGGGCTTGTGCGCACTGATGTAATCACCGATTACATGGGGTGCTGGTTCAAGGAGGCAGAGATGCCCTTGTTCGCCAAACCGCTGCCGGGCTACACCACCGCCGCCGCCACCGGCGACACCGTGGTGCTGCTGATCGGCATGCGGATCAACCGCTTCTGGGCCGTGCACCACTGGGGTCCGGTGATGTTCGCGATGTTCCGGATGCTGTACGAGCTCGGCCGCAGCCCCGAGCGGGGCCTGCGCGGGCGGATCCTGCTCACCGCCTCGCCGCGCACCTACTACGTCGTCCAGTACTGGGAGTCCAAGGAGAAGCTGTACCGCTACGCGAGCGCGCCGGACGGCTTCCACCACAGCGTGTGGGGCATCGTCAACCGCCTGGTGCGCGAGGGCAAGACCCGCCGGCACGTCGGGCTCTGGCACGAGACGTACATCGTCCCCGAGGGCGGCTACGAGTCGATCTACTTCGACATGCCGGCGTTCGGCCTGGCCGGCGCCTCCGGCTCGCTGCCGGTGGAGCGGCGCGGTCGGCACGCCGCGCAGCGGCTGGCCTACCGGTCGGGGGAGGGCCAGGGCCCTCAGGGAGTGTCGTGAGTCGTCCGGCCGCCCCGGCGTGAGAGCGTCGAGGGATGGTCGATCAGGGCGGCGCCGCGCGGCCGGCGCGGATGGTGCACGAGGTGCCGTACCGGGCGCAGTGGGAGTCCGCGGAGCTGGTGCGGGCGATCGTCGACGGGCAGCTGGACGCGGCGCGGGACCCGCGGTGGGGCCAGTCGGGGGCGGCCACCCCGGAGGAGTACGCCTGGTGGTCCTGGCGGCTGTGCGGGGTGGCCTGTCTGCGGATGGCGCTGGAGCACTGGTGGGGGGTGACCCCGACGGCGATGGCGCTGGCCGGTGAGTGCGTGGCGGCGGGGGCGTACGTGAGGGACGGCGAGAGCCTGCGCGGGCTGGTCCACGAACCGTTCGTCGACTACGTTCGGCAGCGCTGGGGACTGGCCGCGCGCGCCCGGGAGTTGAAACCCGAGCAGGTGGCGGGCGAGGTGTCCGGCGGGCGGCTGGTGATGGTCTCGGTGCACCCGTCGATCCGGGAGCCGCACGGGCCGGAGCCGGTCCGGCGCGGCGGGCACCTGGTGCTGGCGGTGGGCGCCACGGACTCCGCGCTGCTGATCCACAACCCCTCCGGTTTCCCGGGGGAGTCGCAGGCCTTCGCGCGGGTGCCGTGGCGGGTGTTCGGGCGGTTCTACGCCGGGCGGGGGATCGTGCTCGGCCCGCCCGGGGCGGCGGACCGTCAGCCGTTGTCCGGCAGTCCGACCGGGTAGAACGGCAGGTTGTTGCGACACAGCGCCGAGATCGGCTTCAACGCGGCTGCCAGCTGGTCGAGTTCGGTGCGCGGGTAGTCCTCCCAGACCCGGGCGGCGGCCAGGTCGGTGGCCGCCTCCAGGGCCTGGTGGCGGATCCGGCCGAGCTCCGTCACCGAACCGGCCGCCGTCAGCCAGCCGCGCTCGACCAGGCGCTCGGCGGCGGCCTCCCACTCGGCGTCCGTCCAGCCGCGCACCGGCTGGAGCTGCTCGCGCCGCATGTCCATCGCGCAGCGGATCACCAGCGCCTCGCAGCCGTCCAGCCCGGCGGCCACCAGCGCGGCCACGTGGCCGTCGCCCCGGTGCTCGCGCATCACAGTGGCGGCCTGCCAGAGGCGCTCGTACAGCCCGGTCGGGCGGGGGAGCGCCGCATTGGCGGCGGCCAGCACCCGGCCGGCGCAGTCCAGCCGGGCAGTGGCCTGCTCCAGCGTCTCGACCGCCTGCTCGACCTGCGCCCGGTCGACGTGCTCCAACAGGCGGGCCAGCGCCGCCCCCGAGCCCTTCAGCCGGGCGGTCAGGGTCTCCTCCGGGCTCGCCAGCGACCACACCGCGGGCAGCGCCCGCTCCACCATCGCCGGGGCGAAGTTGAAGAACGCGGCGATCACCGGCGGCGCGTCCACCGCGCCCAGCGGGGCCGAGCGGCCGGCGAAGTAGCCGCGCCAGAAGCCGCGCAGCCCGGCCCCCTCGAAGGTCTGCTGACTCTCGGGCTGGAAGTAGCTGACGGCGTGCACCGGTTCGAAGAGCCACCAGAGCGCGCGGGCGGGGTGGACGAGATCGGCCATCGGGAGCCTTCCTCGGACAGAGCTCCGGGCGGGCGCGGGGAGCTCGACTGGTCGGGACGGCCCGGCGGTTGCCCGGGCGGCACGGGGCCGGTGCCGCTCGGGCGGACGCGTGGGCCGCTCAAGTGCTGATGACCACCGGGGTGGCCCCGGTAACCACGGGCAGGGTGTGATGACGGTCACGCGGGGCGGGGGCCGTTCTCGGCCCCCGCATCCGGCCGGTTACCGGTTCACCGGCGGCATCGCGAGCGGGTTGATCGGCATCTGCTCGCGACAGAGCGCCGCGATCGGCCTCAAGACGGCGGTCAGGCGGTCGAGTTCGTCGTGCGGCAGGCCCTCCCACACCCGGCCGGCGGCCAGGTCGGTGGCAGCCTCGACGGACCGGTGCCGGACCCGGCCGAGCTCGGTGACCGCCCCCTCCGCCGTCAGCCAGCCCCGCTCGACCAGCCGCGCCGCGGCGGCCGCCCACTCCTCGTCCGTCCATCCGCGCAGCGGCTGAAGCACCTCGCGGCTGGCGTCCAGCGCGCAGTGGAGCACCGGCGCCTCGCAGCCGTCCAGCCCGGCCGCGACCAGCGCGGCCACGTGGCCGTCCCCGCGGTGCTCGCGCAGCACGGTCGCGGCCTGCCACAGCCGCCCGTACACGTTCACCGGCCGGGGGAGCGCGGCGTTGGCGGCGGCCAGTACCCGGCCGGCGCAGTCCAGCCGGGCCACCGCCTCCTCCAGCGCGGTCGCCGCCGACTCGACCCGCTCGGGCTTCACCGGCGCCAGCAGCCGGGCCAGCGCCGCCGCCGAGCCCTCGGTCCGGGCGGCCAGCGCCCGTTCGGGGCTCGCGTGCGTCCACACCTCGGGCATTGCCCGCTGCACCATCGCCGGGGAGAAGCTGAAGAACGCGGCGATCACCGGCGGCGCGTCCACCGCGCCCAGCGGAGCCGAGCGGCCGGCGAAGTAGCCGCGCCAGCCGCCGTCCAGTCCGGCCGCCTCGAAGGCCGCCCGGCTCTCGGGCTGGAGGAAGGTGACGGCGTACACCGGCTCGAAGAGCCGCCACAGGGCGCGGGCGGAGTGGACGGGATCGGACATCGGGAGACCTTCCTCCGAGGAGCTTGCCGGCTGGACGGGGACGGCCCGGTGGGCACTGGGGGCCGCTCAGGTGCTGATGGCCACGGTGGTGGTCCCGGTAACCACGGGCGGGGTGTGATGACGGTCACGCGGGGGCCGCGAGGTGCGGTAGGCGGTTGCGCGGCGCGAGATGATGGGGCGAGGTGCCCGCCGACCGGGCGCCCCAGCCCTCGCAAGCCCCCGCACGAAGGTAGTCGGCCATGCCCCAGATCAGCCCCAGCATCCTTTCCGCCGACTTCGCCCGGCTCGCCGACGAGGCCGAGGCCGTCCGGGGTTCCGACTGGCTGCACGTGGACGTCATGGACAACCACTTCGTGCCCAACCTGACCCTGGGCGTCCCGGTGGTCGAGTCGCTGGCCCGGGCCACCGACATCCCGCTCGACTGCCACCTGATGATCGAGGACCCGGACCGCTGGGCCCCGCAGTTCGTCGAGGCCGGAGCCGGCTCCATCACCTTCCACATCGAGGCCGCCGCCGCGCCCGTCCGGCTGGCCCGCGAGATCCGCGCCAAGGGCGCCCGCGCGTCCATGGCGCTCAAGCCGGGCACGCCGATCGAGCCGTACGAGGACCTGCTGCCCGAGCTCGACATGCTGCTGATCATGACGGTCGAGCCCGGCTTCGGCGGCCAGGCGTTCCTGGACATCATGCTGCCGAAGATCCGCCGCACCCGGGAGCTGATCGCCAAGCACGACCTGGAGCTGTGGCTGCAGGTCGACGGCGGCGTCTCGGCCACCACCATCGAGCGCTGCGCCGAGGCCGGCGCGGACGTGTTCGTGGCCGGTTCGGCGGTGTACGGGGCGGAGGACCCGGCCGAGGCCGTCCGCAACCTGCGCGAGCTCGCGACCAAGGCGAGCGCGGACGCCTGGTGGGCCTGCGAGCACTGAGGTCCCGTTCCCAGCGGCACCGCCGGATGGCCGGGTGCGGGTGGAGGAACGTCGCGCCGTGATGGATGATCGGTGACGACGAACCCCTCTCCGCCCGGCCCTCCTCGTACGGTGGTGGAACCGCGATGAGCAACCTCGACCTCAAGCCCACCCCGACCAGCTGCGGCCGCGAGGCCAGCGGCGGCCCGGTGAAGGACCTGCTGACGGGTCGTCAAGTCCCGCTCGGAGAGAGCACGGTGGTGCGCCGGTTGCTCCCCAACCTGGGCCGCCGGATGGTCGGCGCCTGGTGCTTCGTGGACCACTACGGACCCGACGACATCGCCGACGAGCCCGGCATGCAGGTCCCGCCGCACCCGCACATGGGCCTGCAGACGGTCAGCTGGCTGCACCAGGGCGAGGTGCTGCACCGCGACAGCCTGGGCAGTCTGCAGACCGTCCGGCCGTACGAACTGGGCCTGATGACTTCGGGCCGGGCGATCTCCCACTCCGAGGAGTCCCCTCGCCCGCACGCCCGCTACCTGCACGGCGCCCAGCTCTGGGTCGCCCTGCCGGACGCGCACCGGAACATCGCCCCCGCCTTCGAGCACCACCCCGAACTGCCCGCGGTCACCGCCCCGGGCCTGCGCGCCACCGTCATCCTCGGCACCCTGGACACCGCCACCTCGCCCGGCACCACCCACAGCCCGCTGGTCGGCGCCGACCTGGCCCTCACCGAGGGCGCGGACCTCAAGCTCCCGCTGGTCCCCGAGTTCGAGTACGCCGTCCTCGCCATGACGGGCCGGATCGATGTCGACGGCGTCCCGGTCGAACCCGGCTCGATGCTCTACCTCGGCTGCGGCCGCCCCGAACTCCCCCTGCTCGCCCGCTCCGACGCCTCGGTGCTGCTCCTCGGCGGCGAGCCCTTCGAGGAGAAGATCGTCATGTGGTGGAACTTCATCGGCCGATCCGGTGAGGAGATCGTACAGGCGCGAGATGACTGGGAGAAGAGCTCGCGATTCGGTGAAGTTCATGGCTACGACGGCGCCCGATTGCGGGCCCCAGAGCTCCCGCCGATCCCGCTGAAGGCGCGTGGGAGGGTGCGTTGACCTGCGGAGACGTCGCTTGCGGGATTGCGTCCGATACTTGCTGGCTGGTGTGCTTACGGCGCGCCTCGGGTCCTGGCGTGAGGGGTGCCCCAGCGTCGTGCGGGCCGCTCTGGAGGTTCGCAATGAGGGCTCGCCGATTCTCATGTTTGGCCACGCGTGGCAGGGTCTCATCGGATCGATGCTGACCTTTTGCTGACTTGTCTGACGTAGAGTCAGTTAATTGGTCTTGACCAATATCTTCAGTGCTACGTTTCGCCGCCAGGCGCCGCTGCAACCGTCGACGCTCGAGCTGCTCCGCCTCTCGGGCTGGCGGGTCGGTCGTCACCGGGGTGGGGTCGCCCCTTGTCCTCTGCCGCCGCCGGGCCCTTTGGGGCGAAGTTCCGCCATTTCCGCAGCAGCGCGTCGAGGCTGGCGAGTTTGCTGAAGATCCGGGCGGACCCGGTGGTCGCGGCGATCGACAGCGCCGCCTGCGCGGTTCGCCTCCCACGCGTCGGCGGCCCCGGACAACAGCCAGGACACCCCGACGAAAGAATGTGCGGGGCCAGCAGGTCCCGGACACCTCAGCCTGCCCATTGGCAGGCCCAACCCTCATGGGTGCAGGATAACGTCCCATTGGTGTCGAGACGCCGGTACACTGCCCGCCACAGCATCACCGCCCGGACCAGTGAGACATCAGATGGTCAGCCGAGATCCAGTCACGGCCTTTTCGGCAGTGGGATAGCTGCGGTGGGATCGCCGAGAATCACGGTGCCGACCCGGTCATAGGCGACGACCTTGCTGTACAGCGCCATATCGAGTGCTCTTCGCTCGGCATCCTGCACGCTGGTGTCGTACGTACCCACGGCCCTCCCGTGATCGATGAGCAGGCTACCGACAGGCCGATACAACGGACTCATCGCGAGCCCGACGGGCTGGCTGAGGCACAGACGCGAGTACAGCACTTCCTCGAGGTCGGAGGTGAGTACTTGCCGATTCGGGGGAAACGACATTGTCCAGTTGAAGGTCGGCTCGACATGTCCCACGAACGCGCGTAGCGGTTTCGGTGCGCCGAGCAGCTCCCGAGGTAGCGGTGATGTCATGGGGCCGAGGCTTGCCACGGCTTGGAGCGTCCGGTCGAGCAGGGAGTCGCTTTCGAACAGACCTTGATACGTACTGGGACTGTCGGCGCCGGCGGAGCAGCACGCCTGGGCGAACCAGATTGCGCCGTCAGGCTGCCACTTCGTGAGCAACCGGTCCGGATGCACCAGCGCCCCGGCCTGGTCGACCGGCATGCCGAGGTTGGCGCGCATCGCATCGTGGTCGTTCAAGGGACCGGTCATGCCGTGGCTTGTGGTCACCACGAGGTAGGGCTTGTTCTGCTCCAGGCATTCGGCAAGCGCTTGCCCCGTCGCGTCCGTGGCTGCTCCGTCGATGAACCGCGTCCCGGTGATGTCGGTGTCCTGGCTCAGCCGGATGTGGACGGGCGCCGCAATCGTCTCGCGCATGAGTGTGGTGATGTCGGTGTCGCCGCCGCCGAGGTCGACCGACCACACGACTGGCGAGTCGTACCGGGCCTTCGAATCCGACCAGTCACCGATGAGTGCGGTCACATAGTTGGCCAGTTGCTCACCTTCCAGATCAAGTCGGCCCACGTAGCGCACAGGGTTGAGCGAATACTGCAGCTGCCAGGGAATCTGCGTAGGTCCGGCATAGATCAGGACATACATCGGCAATTGTTTCGGCCCCACCCCCGGGGGTGACATGGCGTTCAACAGGTCGCCGTGGCCGGCGTAGTCACGCAGTGTCCAGGCTGCGAAGCCGCTGTCGGTGCGATAGCGGAGAACCTTGCCATGTCGCGCCGCGACGAGTTCCTGTATGGGTTCCGGTGCGTCGTCGGCCGTGGCGAGCGCGGCCGGACTGAGACCGGGCGGCTCGGGAAGTACGACGCCCCAGCCGACCTGATCGCAGGACCAGGCTGCCTGGTCGACCACGGCAGGCAAGAGCGGCTTCGCGGCTTGTCCGACCCTTGCGGCAGTGAGTGCCCAGACCTCGTGCGTAGGAGCGAAGGTGCCCGACACGACCTCCGTGCCAGTGAAGGCGTCGACGCTGACTGTCAGATTGTCGGCGATCGCGGGCCCGATGGGAACGGTCACTGCTCCTCCAGCTGACTGACCAGCAGACGTAGCTGTGACTCAGCGTCTTCACGCAGCGAGAGGGGTGTGCTGGGTGGTAGCTGGGCCAGGAATCCCTGTAGCGCCTCGATTTCCAGGCGGGCGCGCCGTGTCTGGGACGGTGCGATCTGGAACGTGATTGGCGTCCGTTGCATGTAGACGACGGGGAGTGTCCACTCTTTGGTCGACGAGGCCGCCTGCGTAAGCGTCATCGTCTTGTGCTTCTTCGCAAGGCTGTTGCGCGCCGCGACCAGAAACCTCGCCCAGTCGATCGGCTCGTCCGACCCTGGGAGCCTGAGGATCCGTGCCTTGAAGTCTGTCAGCAACCTTTTGTAGAAGGCACCGGTAAACAGGCTGGCGTCAGTGCTGGCGATGGGCTCGCGCATACCGATGACGGCGGGCAGGCCGACCTGGTAGACAAGCCCGAGCGCCAACGAATGCAGGTTGTCCGACCTGCCGAGCGCGGCACTTTCGCAGCAGTTGAGGACGGTCAGCCACGGCGGATCACTGGTGCGTCCGACGAAGTCCTTGAATTCCCTCGTTTCGATGTTGAGACTGTTGGCGGGGGACTGGGACACCCAGTCCGACTTGACTGCCAGCTGGATGTGTGGGCTGCCCTCTGTGGAGCCGTGGCAGAAGAAGTGAAGCAGGTGCGGGCCGAAGCGGCTCACCATCTCCTGCAACTCCGAAAGCTCCTGAGGCACCATCCGCACGCTGAGATGGGGAAACTGTGCCGACTGCCTTTGATCGCGGGCCAGGTTGGAGAGTTCGGTGTAGAGAAGCGGTTCGCTGACGACTGTGAGCAATTCGACCTCAACCTCGGGTCCTGACATGACCGCGTTCTTGAGCGCCCGCCATTCGTCGTAGGCTGGTACCCCGAGGCAGGACATGACCGCTGCGACACGGAGCGGTGGTTTGAAGTCCCACAAGGGCCTGTCGATGGCTTGGCTGTCGACGATCCGGCCGACGGCCCACCTCTCGTCGAGGCCGAGGAACTCGCCGCTGGGTGAGCAGAGAGCCTCCCATGGCAGTGCTTCGACGCCGGCTTCCGTCGCCAGTTCGACGAACACGGGGTAGCGCTGCGGAGGCTGTGTCTGCAACGCGGCCGGCAGGTACTGCGCGAGCTCCGGGTGGCGGGTGACTTCGGTGAAGAGTTTGACCCCCGCTGCTTTGGTCGCATCGGTGGGAATCACGTCCTGACGAAGCACGACGAAGGGCTCTTCCCGACCTGTGCACTGGAACGGACGCGTCATGCTGTTGAAGACGCTCGGCTCCTCCAGGGAGATCACGACATATCGGACTTCACTGAAGTCGACCGCGCCTGCGAGATGGAAGACCAGGCGAGTCACGTCGCACCTCCCGGGCCGGTGCCGAGGTGGCGACGGACGTGGTTGTCCAGAAGTCTGGAGACCGACCGAAGAGCCGCGACTGCGTCCGGATCGACCTCCGCGGCCTCCGTGGTATCGGGCACCCACTCGGATTGCTGGGCTTCCAGGTAACGGGTGGCTGCGGCCACCCAGGCAGGAGTCTGTTCGCTGGCCAGGGCATCGTGCGTGGCGGGCTCGATGAGCGATGACCGTCCGTCCGCGGTCAGGAGATCAGCTTGTTGAGGGGGCCGGGGGTACTCCACGAACCTGGGGTGTGCCCAACATGTGATGCCGGGCATCGCCTCAGCGGCCGCCGGGCCCTCGCCAAACACCATCTCCACGGTCGCCGCAAACTGGGCGCCTTCCCGGTCGAGGTCGAGCTCGTCGACCAGGACGACCCCGGGGCGCACCAGGGCGATGGAATCCGCGAGTTCCCGGAGGCCGGCACCGGAGTAGTTGTACGGTGGGCCG
Source organism: Kitasatospora sp. NPDC004669 (assembly GCF_040609455.1). Classification (NCBI taxonomy): domain Bacteria; kingdom Bacillati; phylum Actinomycetota; class Actinomycetes; order Kitasatosporales; family Streptomycetaceae; genus Kitasatospora; species Kitasatospora sp. NPDC004669. The sequence goes on along the minus strand of NZ_JBEXKB010000051.1, from coordinate 579 downwards.
GTCAGCACGAGGCACCACGCACCGACCTGCGTCAGCAGTGCGGACATCTCGGCGCTGCCGACGAACCGCGAGAACATGGTGTCGGTGTTGAGCAACGGGGTGCTGGCAAGCGCGATCGCGCCCCGTTCACCGGCCAGATAGCCGTGGGTCACGAAGTGGACGATGTCCAGGGCCTGTCCCTGCAGGGAGTCCCGGATCCAGAGCAACCACGGATTCGCGATCTCCGTAGCGGTGGTGAGATGCGAGGTCCGTCTCGGCGCAGCGTACTGGTCAGCCGCGTGGGGGTCGTGGACCATGACAGCGGGGCCCAGACCGGTGGTTCGCCAGTTTGTGTCTTGGTAGCCAGCGGTGTCGGTGAATATGTGGACTCTGATGCGGTGCCGCGATCTGTCAATCCAGAGCTTCGCCAGTCGCTCAAGCTCTCGGTTCGTGTCGAAGGGCGCCTTGGCCCGGGGGGAGCTGGCGCACAAGGCGATCTCCAAAGTGAGCTGCCCCGGATTTCGTGGAGTCCGCGATCGTGTGATCAAGCGGTCTGTGGGGCTTGCTCCAGTTGCGTCCAGTACGCCTGTTCGTACTCGT
>NZ_JBEXKB010000050.1:0-71467 GCF_040609455.1 Kitasatospora sp. NPDC004669 | reverse complement strand
CTAATCGTCGGGGGCCCGTCGTCGAGCCCCCGCCGGCCCGGGCGCCCGCCCCTAGGGGGGGGGGCGCACGGGAACAACACGGACCGACGCACCCGTTGCCCCCTCGGTGTCGGCCGACCCGGGATTGGCCGTACCCTTCCCCGAACAGTCCCGGCGAGGAACGAAGGCAGGGCGCATGACCAAGGCACGGCCCGGGAGCACCCACCGACGCGGACGACTGCTCACCCTGACCGCGCTGGCGGCGGGCCTGGGCGCCGCCGCCTGGTCGCTGCGCGACCTGCCCGCGGCGTTCGGGCGACGCCCGGACGGCGAGCGCGAGGAGCGGGTGCGCAACTCCCCGCAGTACCGCGACGGCGTCTTCCACAACGCGCCCTCGACCCTGGCCCGCGCCGCCGACGCCCCCGGTGTCGACCCCGCGACCGTCCGCCGGATGCTGTTCGACCGGGCCGGCCGCGTCCCCGCCCACCCGGTGCCCACCGTCCGCCCCGCGGCCGCGACCGGCCCGGCCGCCGAGGGCGTGGAGATCACCTGGTACGGGCACGCCTCCGCGCTGGTGGAGATCGAGGGCTCCCGCGTCCTGCTCGACCCGATCTGGAGCGACCGCTGCTCCCCCGCCGCGCACGTCGGCCCCAAGCGGCTGCACCCGGTGCCGGTCGAGCTGGAGGAGCTGCCGCCGGTCGACGTCGTGCTGATCTCGCACGACCACTACGACCACCTCGACATGGCGACCGTCAAGCGCCTGGTGCGCAGTCAGTCCGCGCCCTTCGCGGTGCCGCTCGGCATCGGCGGCCACCTGCGCCGCTGGGGCGTCCCGGAGCACCGGATCATCGAGCTGGACTGGGACGAGACCTGCACCCTGGGCGAGCTGGTGCTCACCCTCACCTCCGCGCACCACTTCTCCGGCCGCGGCCTCACCCGCAACACCACCCTGTGGGGCTCCTGGGTGGTCGCCGGCCCCACCCGCAAGGTCTTCTACACCGGCGACTCCGGCTACTACGAGGGCTACGGCCGGATCGGCGAGCAGCACGGCCCCTTCGACGCCGCGCTGGTGCAGATCGGCGCCTACGACGCGGCCTGGGCCGACATCCACATGACCCCCGAGGACGCCGTCCTCGCCCACCGCGACCTCAGGGCCGGGCTGCTGGTGCCGGTCCACTGGTGCACCTTCAACCTGGGCCTGCACCCGTGGGCAGAGCCGGTCGAGCGACTGCTCAAGGAGGCCAAGGCCCAGGCCGTCCCGCTGGCCGTGCCGCGCCCCGGCGAGCGGGTCGACGTGGACAACCCGCCGGAGCTGGACGGCTGGTGGGAGTCCGTCTCCTGACGGTCCGCCCCGGCGACGATCGAAGAACGCCACCGACCGAAACCTCGGCGCACCGGGCGAAATGCGCTGGCCGGAAACCCTGTGGACGGGAAATGATGCGGTGCGGGCGCTCCTGTGGGCACCCGCACCGTCACCCTCCGCGACCTGGGAGCCCGATTGCCTCCGATCCCTCCGGCCGACAGCGCCGGCGCCCCGCACGGACGCGCCGTCGACCCGCTGTTCCTCGCCCTCCCGCTGCGCACCCTCGCCGACGCCGCCCTCACCCGGGCCCGTGAACTCGGCGCGAGCCACGCCGACTTCCGCCTGGAGCGGGTCCGCAGCGCCTCCTGGCGGCTGCGCGACGCCCGTCCGGCGGGCACCTCCGACAGCGTGCAGCTGGGCTTCGCCGTCCGCGTCCTGCTGGACGGCGCGTGGGGCTTCGCCGCCGGGGTGGACCTGACTCCCGAGGCCGCTGCGAAGGTCGCCGCCCAGGCCGTCGCGGTGGCCCGGCTCTCCGGCGGGATCAGCCGGGCGGCCGGCTCCACCGAGCGGGTCGAGCTGGCCGACGAGCCCGTCCACCGGGACGTCACCTGGGTCTCCGCGTACGAGGTCAACCCCTTCGAGGTGCCGGACGCGGAGAAGACCGCCCTGCTCGCCGAACGCAGCTCCCGGCTGCTGGCCGCCCAGGGCGTCTCGCACGTCCAGGCGGCCCTGCTGACCGTCCAGGAGAACAAGTTCTACGCGGACACCGCGGGCACCATGACGACCCAGCAGCGGATCCGGCTCCACTCCGACCTGGAGGCCACCTCGGTCGACGAGCGCACCGGTGCCTTCGACTCGATGCGCACCCTGGCCCCGCCGGTCGGCCGCGGCTACGAATTCCTCATGGGGGTCCGGGGGTCGTCCCCCGGTGGACGGAACCTGACCGGCGGCGAGTGGGACTGGGACGCGGAGATCGCCGAACTGCCCGTCCTGCTGGCCGAGAAGATGAAGGCCCCGAGCGTCGAGGCGGGCCGCTACGACCTGGTCATCGACCCGTCCAACCTCTGGCTGACCATCCACGAGTCGATCGGCCACGCCACCGAGCTGGACCGCGCGCTCGGCTACGAGGCCGCCTACGCCGGCACCTCCTTCGCCACCTTCGACCAGCTCGGCACCCTCAGGTACGGCTCCGAGCTGATGCACGTCACCGGCGACCGCACCGCCGAGCACGGCCTGTCCACCATCGGCTACGACGACGAGGGCGTGGCCACCCAGGCCTGGGACCTGGTCAAGGACGGCGTCCTGGTCGGCTACCAACTCGACCGCGGCATGGCCAAGTCGAAGGGCTTCGAGCGCTCCAACGGCTGCGCCTTCGCGGACTCCCCGGCGCACGTCCCGGTCCAGCGGATGGCCAACGTCTCGCTCCAGCCCGCCGCCGACGGCCCGGACACCGGGGCCCTGTTCGCCGGGGTGGAGAACGGCCTGTACATCGTCGGCGATCGTTCGTGGTCGATCGATATGCAGAGGTACAACTTCCAGTTCACGGGGCAACGCGCCTACGCCATCAAGAACGGCGAACTCGCCGGCCAGGTCAAGGACTTCGCCTACCAGGCCACCACCACCGACTTCTGGGGCTCGATGGCGGCGGTCGGCGGCCCGCAGACCTACGTCCTCGGCGGCGCCTTCAACTGCGGCAAGGCGCAGCCCGGCCAGATCGCGGCGGTCAGCCACGGCTGCCCGTCGGCGCTGTTCCGCAACGTCAACGTGCTCAACACCCAGCAGGAGGCGGGTCACTGATGACCGCGACGCAGCCCCACGAACTCGTCGAGCTGGCACTCGGCCTCTCCCGCGCCGACGGCTGCGTGGTGATCGCCGACGAGGAGTCCACCGCCAACCTGCGCTGGGCCGCCCCCGGAAACAAACCCGGGGGCGCGCTGACCACCAACGGGGTCACCCGCAGCCGCCGCCTCACCGTGATCGCCACCGTGGCCGGCTCCGAGGGCACCGCCTCCGGCGTGGTCTCCCGCGAGGCCGTCACCGCCGAGGACGTCGAGGACCTGGTCCGGGCCGCCGAGGCGGCCGCCCGTGCGGCCGGCCCGGCCGAGGACGCCCAGCCGCTGGTCGCCGACCAGCCGCCCTCCCCGCACTTCACCCAGCCGCCCGCGGAGACCTCGATCGAGGTGTTCGACGCCTTCGGCCCAGCCCTCGGCGCGGCCTTCGCCCGCGCCGCCGCGCAGGGCGAGCTGCTGTACGGCTTCGCCCGGCACGAGATCACCACCAGCTACCTGGGCAGCTCCACCGGCCTGCGGCTGCGCCACGACCAGGCCACCGGCACGGTCGAGATCAACGCCAAGACCGCCGACCTGTCCGGCTCGGCCTGGGTCGGCGCCGCCACCCAGGACTTCAACGACATCGACGTCGAGGCCCTGCACACCGAGCTGACCAAGCGCCTCGGCTGGGGCGCCCGCAAGGTCGACCTGCCGGCCGGGCGGTACGAGACTCTGCTGCCGCCCTCGGCCATGGCCGACCTGATGGTCTACCTCAGCTGGTCCTCCGGCGGCCGCGACGCCCACGAGGGCCGCACCGTCTTCTCCAAGCCCGGCGGCGGCACCCGGATCGGCGACAAGCTCGCCGGCCTGCCGCTGACGCTGCGCTCCGACCCGCACGAGGAGGGCCTGGAGGCCGTCCCGTTCGTGCTGGCGCACCGCAGCGGCGGCGACGTCTCGGTCTTCGACAACGGCGAGCCGATCACCGCCACCGAGTGGATCCGCGAGGGCGTGCTGACCGGGCTGATCACCAGCCGCCACGCGGCCGGCCTCACCGGCCTGCCGCTGCGACCTGCGGTCGACAACCTGGTGCTGGAGACGGCCGGCCAGGAGTCCGCGCCGACCCTGGACGAGATGATCGCCCGCACCGAGCGCGGCCTGCTGCTCACCTGCCTCTGGTACATCCGTGAGGTGGACCCGGCGACGCTGCTGCTCACCGGCCTCACCCGGGACGGCGTGTACCTGGTGGAGAACGGCGAGGTGGTCGGCGCGGTCAACAACTTCCGGTTCAACGAGTCCCCGGTCGACCTGCTCGGCCGGATCACCGAGGTGGGCCGCACGGTGCACTGCCTGCCCCGCGAGTGGAACGACTGGTTCACCCGCACCGCGATGCCACCCGTGCGTGTCGCGGACTTCAACATGAGTTCGGTCAGCCAGGCCTCATAGCCACTGACCAACAGGGGGATACGAGAGACATGATGGACGAGAAGCGGCTGGTCAGAACGAGCAAGGTGCTGTCGCGCATCCTGCGGCACGAGCCGGAGCTGGTGGGGGTCACGCTGGACGAGTCCGGCTGGGTGCGGATCGACGCCCTGCTGGCCGCCCTCGCGGCGAAGGGCAGGCCGGTCACCCGGGCCGAGCTGGACCACGTCGTGGCCGCCAACAACAAGCGCCGGTTCGGCTACTCGCCGGACGGTCTCTCGATCCGCGCCAACCAGGGCCACACGGTGGCGGTCGACCTCGGTCTGACCGCCACCGAGCCGCCCCACGTGCTGCACCACGGCACCGCCGACCGCCACCTGGCGTCGATCTTCCGCGAGGGACTGCGCCCGATGGCCCGCCAGGACGTGCACCTGTCGGCGGACACCGAGACCGCGATCCGGGTCGGCGCCCGGCACGGCCGCCCGGTGGTGCTGACCGTGAACGCGGCCGCGATGGCGGCGGCCGGCCACGAGTTCCGGCTCAGCGAGAACGGCGTCTGGCTCACCGACGCCGTCCCCCCGCAGTACCTCTCCCGCCGCTCCTAGACCCGCCTGCGGCCGGACGGCTCCCCCATTCACGCCCGACCGGGTGGGCCCCGCCCACCCGGTCTCGTCGTGCCCGGCGCCCGGGCGTACCGTGAGGAGGCCGCGCGGCACGGCGCGCGGATGCGTGGACGAGGGCGGTAGGACACATGGGCAAGAGCGCCGACGGCGAGCACGTCTACCGGATCACGGGGGCTCGCAGCAGCCTCAGCGAGGACGTCCGGGGGCGTCAGCGCCGCTACGTCATCTCGATGCTGATCCGCACGCTCTGCGTGCTGCTCGCGGTGGTGCTGTGGGACGTCCAGCGGTGGCTGGCCCTCGCCGCGCTGGCGGGCGGCGTGCTGCTGCCGTACTTCGCGGTGCTGATAGCCAACGCGGGCCGGGAGCGGGCGCCGGGTCTGCCGAGCGCCTTCGACATCCCGCACGACACCCCGCTGATGCTCGGCCCCGGTGGTACGGGTGGGGCTGGTGCGTCGACTGGTACAGGACGTGCAAAGACCACTGGCACCGAAACTTCACAGGACGCGAACTGACCGTCCGATTCGTGGGGGTTGAGCCGGAATCGGCTCACTGAAAGCTCAAAAGAAGCTCAGATTAATCATGCAAGACCTCCCCATCCGAGGGTCTCGGCGTGACATACTGCGTACGCGCTCCGCATCCCCCGTCGGAGCGACGGACCGACGCCGGGCGGCTCCCCCCGTGGCTGCCCGGCGTCGCCATGCCCGGATCCGGACGGGCCGACGCCACGTGAAAGACTGACGGCGACGATCGACCCGCCGAGCTCCGAGGACGACCCCGATGGACACGTCGCAGACGCCGATCTGCTCCGCCAAGGGCTGCCGGGCGGACGCCCACTGGGTGTTGGTGTGGAACAACCCCAAGCTGCACACCCCGGACCGCCGCAAGACCTGGCTGGCCTGCGAGGAGCACCGCGAGCACCTGTCCCAGTTCCTGGGCGTGCGCGGCTTCCTCAAGGAGGTCGTCGCCTTCGCCGACTACCCCAGGCCCCCTGAGGGGCCCGAGACCGAGCAGCCCTAGCCCCCGATCGCCGACATCGGCCGCTCGGGCTGGTGGAACTCCGGGTCGTCGATCCCGGCCCCGGCCTTCTTGCCCCACATCGCCGCCCGCCACAGCGCGGCCAGCTCCGCGTCGTCCGCCCCCGAGCGCAGCGCGGTGCGCAGGTCGGTCTCCCCGGTCGCGAACAGGCAGTTGCGCACCTGCCCGTCGGCGGTCAGCCGGGTCCGGTCGCAGGCCCTGCAGAACGGCCGGGTGACCGAGGCGATCACGCCGACCCGGCCCGGCCCGCCGTCCACCAGCCAGCGCTCGGCGGGCGCCGCGCCCCGGCCCGCGGACGGCTCCGGGGTGAGCGTGAAGCGGGCGGCCAGCAGGTCCAGGATCTCCGCCGCGGTGACCATCGACGAGCGGTCCCAGCCGTGCTGGGCGTCCAGCGGCATCTGCTCGATGAAGCGCAGCTCGTAGCCCCGCTCCAGGCACCAGGCCAGCAGGTCGGCCGCCTCGTGGTCGTTGACCCCGCGCATCAGCACCGCGTTCAGCTTCACCGGGGCCAGCCCGGCCGCCTCGGCCGCGGCCAGCCCGTCCAGCACGTCCTGGTGGCGACGGCGGCGGGTGAGCGTGAGGAACACCTCGGGGTCGAGGGTGTCCAGCGAGACGTTGACCCGGTCGAGCCCGGCCTCGTGCAGCGCCGTCGCGGTGCGGGCCAGTCCGATGCCGTTGGTGGTCAGCGACAGTTCGGGGCGCGGCTCCAGCTCCGAGCAGGCGGCCACGATGGCGACCAGCCCGGGACGCAGCAGCGGCTCGCCGCCGGTGAAGCGGACCTCGCGCACGCCCAGGTCCCGTACGGCCAGGCCGACCAGCCGGACGATCTCCTCGTCGGTCAGCAGGTCGGGCTTCGCCAGCCACTGCAGACCTTCCTCCGGCATGCAGTAGGTGCAGCGGAGGTTGCACCGGTCGGTCAGGGAGACCCGCAAATCGACGGCCTGTCGTCCGAAGGTGTCGAGCAGCACGTGCGTCCCTTCCCGAAATGCGGCCGGCCCGGCCACCGTCGCGGCGGGGGCCGGGCCAGCATAGTCATCACGGGACGATCAGTGGGCGCCCAGCCCGGTGAGCGAGCGGACCTCCAGTTCAGCGTACTTCGCCGGGTCGGGTCGCTCCTTGGACAGCAGGGTGCCCAGCCAGCCGGCCAGGAAGCCGATCGGGATGGAGACCAGGCCGGGGTTCTCCAGCGGGAACCAGTGGAAATCGGTGTTCGGGAAGAGGGAGTTCTTGCCCCCGGACAGCACCGGGGAGAACACCACCAGCGCCACCGAGGAGATCAGGCCCGCGTAGACCGAGCTGACCGCGCCGGTGGTGGTGAAGCGCTTCCAGAACAGCGAGTAGAGCAGGGTCGGCAGGTTCGCCGAAGCGGCCACCGCGAAGGCCAGCGCGACCAGGGCCGCGGTGCTGAGCTTGCCCGCGTAGAGGCTGAGCACGACGGCGACCGCGCCGATCCCGACGGCGGCCCACTTCGCCGACAGCACCTCCTCCTTCTCGCCGGCCTTTCCGCGCCGGATCACGTTGGCGTACAGGTCATGGGCGAAGGAGGCCGAGGAGGCCAGGGTGAGCCCGGCGACCACCGCGAGGATGGTGGCGAAGGCCACCGCCGAGATCACCGCGAGCATGATCGCCCCACCGGTGGTCCCGGAGCCGCCGCCGAGCTGTTCGGCGAGCAGCGGCGCCGCGGTGTTCCCGGACGGCGTCTTGCCCTCGACGGCCACCATTCCGCTGCGGCCGACCAGCGCCGCCGCACCGAAGCCGAGCGCCAGGGTCATCAGGTAGAAGACGCCGATGATGCCGATCGCCCAGAGCACCGACTTCCGGGCCGCCTTGGCGGTGGGGACGGTGTAGAAGCGGACCAGGATGTGCGGCAGGCCGGCGGTGCCGAGCACCAGCGCGATCCCGAGGCTGATGAAGTCGAGCTTGGAGGTGTCGCTGGCCCCGTACTTCAGCCCGGGTTCGAGGAAGGCCGTGCCCTTGCCGCTCGCGGAGGCGGCCGCGCCGAGCAGCTCCGAGGGGTTGAAGTGGTACTTGGCGAGCACCAGGACGGTCATCAGCGCGGCGCCGACGATCAGCAGCACCGCCTTGACGATCTGCACCCAGGTGGTGCCCTTCATACCCCCTATCACCACGTAGACGATCATCAGTGCGCCCACCGCGAGGATGGTCCAGCGCTTGGCGCCCTCCCCGGTGACGCCCAGCAGCAGAGCCACCAGCGCCCCGGCGCCGACCATCTGGGCGAGCAGGTAGAAGATCGACACCACGATGGTGGACACCCCGGCCGCGGTGCGCACCGGGCGCTGGCGCATCCGGAACGCGAGCACGTCCGCCATGGTGAACCGGCCGGAGTTGCGCAGCGGCTCGGCGATCAGCAGCAGCGCGACCAGCCAGGCGACCAGGAAGCCGATCGAGTAGAGGAAGCCGTCGTAGCCGTTGAGCGCGATCAGCCCGGCGATGCCGAGGAAGGAGGCGGCGGACATGTAGTCGCCGGAGATGGCCAGACCGTTCTGGAAGCCGGTGAAGCCGCGGCCGCCGGCGTAGAAGTCGGAGGCGCTGCGGTTCTGCCGCCCGGCCCAGACGGTGATGACCAGGGTGGCCACCACGAAGAGCCCGAACAGGGTCATGGTCAGGCCGCGGTGCTCGGTGGCGGAGCTGGCGAGCACGATCATTCGGCGGACTCCCGGGGAGCGTGGACGACGGCACCGTGGGCCTGGCGGATCGCGGCGGCGGGTGGGTCGATCCGCCGGTCCGCGTAGCGGGCGTACCAGGCGGCGATGGCGAAGGTGGTGACGAACTGCAGCAGCCCGAGCACCAGGGCCACGTTGACGCGCCCGAGGACCTTGGTGCCCATCAGGCCGGGCGCGTAGCAGGAGAGCAGGACGTAGAGCAGGTACCAGAGCACGAAGCCGATGGTGACCGGGAAGGCGAAGCTCCGGAACGAGCTCCGCAGGGTACGGAACTCCTCGCTGTCGTCGATGAGTTGGACTTCCGTAGGGGAAGTGGTGATCGGCGGCGAATCCACTCTGTCTCCTCACTCCTTCGGGTGCGTAGCGTCGCCCGAGTGGGGCGATCGAACGTGAGGGGTGTCACATGTCCGGTGCGCGCCGCGCAATGCTAGGAGCGTCGTGCCCGCCCCGAAAGGGGTTCACGGCGATCAGCCAGCCGTTCACCCCATCGCACTATCCAATTGGCTGAAAACCACCACTCGCGCCACTTTCCAACGCCGCCGCCCCACGCGAAAGGGGCGACACCGCCGGGCGGTGCCACCCCTTTTGACGATGCGTCAGAAGGCGATGCGGACCTTCAGCGCCGAGCGGTCGTCCATCGCCCGGTAGCCGTCCGGCACCCCGTCCAGGTCCACCGTGCGGTCGAACACGAGCCCGGGCTCGATGGCCCCGGACAGCACGTCCGGCAGCAGCTCGGGGATGTACGCGCGGGCCGGCGCGACGCCGCCGTTCAGCGAAACGTTTCGGCCGAACATCTGACCGATGTCGACGCCCGCGCTGCCGCCGTGCGGCACACCCACGTAACCGACCGAGCCACCGTCCCGGGCGATCGAGATCGCCGTCCGCATCGACTCCTCGGTGCCGACCGCCTCCAGCACCGCGTGGGCGCCCAGGCCGCCGGTCAGCTCCTTCACCGCCTCGACCGCCGCGTCCCCGCGCTCGGCCACCACGTCGGTCGCCCCGAAGCGCCGGGCCAGCTCGGTCCGGGCGGGGTGCCGGCCCAGCGCGATGATCCGGCCCGCGCCCAGCCGGTGCGCCGCCAGCACACCGCACAGGCCCACCGCGCCGTCGCCGACCACCGCGACCGTCACACCCGGACGCACCCGGGCGGAGACCGCCGCGTGGTGCCCGGTGGACATCACGTCGGACAGCGCCAGCAGCCCCGGCAGCAGCTTCTCGTCGCCCGCCGCCTCCTTCGGCAGCTTCACCAGCGTCCCGTCCGCGAACGGCACCCGCACCGCCTCGCCCTGGCCGCCGTCCGAGCCGACCTGCCCCCAGAACCCGCCGTGCGGGCAGGAGGTCTGCAGGCCCTCCCGGCAGAACTCGCAGACCCCGTCCGACCAGACGAAGGGCGCCACCACCAGATCGCCCTTCGCGAAGCCCCGGACCTCGGCGCCGGCCTCCTCGACCACGCCGAGGAACTCGTGCCCGATCCGCTGCCCGGCCGCCCGCTGCGCCACCCCCCGGTAGGCCCACAGGTCGCTGCCGCAGATGCAGGCGTTCACCACCCGGACCACCACGTCCGTCGGGTGCTGGATCGCCGGGTCCGGCACCTCTTCGATCCGGATGTCGTTGGGTCCGTGGATCACCGTGGCGCGCATGCGTTCTTCCTCACACAAATCCGGCCGGAGGGCCGGAAACGATCTCGACCAGGTGTACGACACCCCCGCCGACCACTCTATTCCGGCTCCCCGATCGCAACATTCCGACCGGCCCCGACCACCACGCCCCTTATCCTGTTGGACCATGCAACCGATCCAGCCCGAGACGTACGGCGCGCCGCGGACCGCCCCGGTCCCCGCCCAGCGCTCCGCCGCCCCCGCCGAGGGCTTCGCGGTCGTCGACGTCGAGACCACCGGTCTCGGCCGCTCCGACCGCGTCATCTCGGCGGGCGTCTACCAGCTGGACCAGGACGGTGAGGTCACCGACCACTGGTACACCCTGGTCAACCCCGAACGGGACCCGGGCCCGGTGTGGATCCACGGCCTCACCGCCGAGCTGCTCTCCTGCGCCCCGACCTTCCCCCAGATCGCCGACGAGTTCGCCGCGCGTCTGGAGAACCGTGTCCTGGTCGCCCACAACGCGCTCTTCGACTGGAACATGATCTCCCGCGAGTTCTCCCGGGCCGGCCGCCGCGCCCCGGTCGAGCAGCGGCTGTGCACCATGGTCCTCTCCCGCGACCTGCGCCTGCCGCTGCCCAACGGCAAGCTCGCCTCGCTCGCCGCCCACTTCGGCGTCCAGCAGCGCCACGCCCACAACGCCCTGGACGACGCCCGGGTGCTCGCCGAGGCCTTCCGCCCCAGCCTGCACCTGGCCCGTCTGGGCGGTGTGCCCCTCCCGCTCCAGACCTGCGTCGCGGTCACCGACCTCGGCGAGGACGAGCCCGACACCCCCGCCCGCGGCAACTGGACCGGGTCCCAGTACCGCCAGGCCAAGAAGCGCCCGCCCTGCCCGTACCCCAACCCCGGGCGCTGGGAGGACGGCAAGCCCCTGGTCCAGGGCATGCGGGTGGCCTTCACCGGCGACACCGCCACCGACCGCGAGGTGCTGGAGGACCGCACCGTCGAGGCCGGCCTGCACATCGCCACCTCGGTGAGCCGGCTCACCAGCCTCCTGGTCACCAACGAGCCGACCAGCTGGAGCGGCAAGGCCCGCAAGGCCCGCGAGGTCGGCACCCCGGTGGTCGGCGAGGACGCCTTCCTCCAGTTGCTGCGCGAGGTCGCCCCGCACCCCGGTGCGTGAGGCGGTTGTGAGGTCGGCGTACGGTTCCCATGTGTACCGTTTTCTGCTGACCCGGCAATGGCTGATCACCGTGCTGATCGCGCTGCTGCTGATCCCCGCGACGATCAAGCTGGGTTTCTGGCAGCTGCACCGCCACGAGGCGCGGGTGGCCCGGAACGAGCTGATCGGCAAGGCCCTCACCGCCTCGCCGGAGCCCTACGACACCTTGTCGCCGACCCCCAGCTCCGCAGTGCCCCAGGACGTCACCTGGCGCGCCGTGACGGCCACCGGGCAGTACGACCCGGCACACGAGTTCGTGGTCCGCAAGCGGACCGACTCCAACGGGACCATCGGCTACTTCGTCGTCACCCCGCTGAAGCTCTCCGACGGCAAGGGCACCGTCCTGGTCAACCGCGGTTGGGTCCCCTCCGGCGACGGCGCCACCGAGTACCCGCCCGTCCCGGCCGCCCCCACCGGCGAGGTCACCCTCACCGGCCGCCTGCGCCCCGACGAGACCGCCGGCAGCAGCGGCGGTTTCGTCAAGGACCGGGCCGGCCTGCCCGCCCGCCAGTTCAACCTGATCAACACCGAACAGCAGGCCAAGGAGACCGGCACCACCCTCCTCGGCGGCTACCTCGAACTCACCGGCACCACCCCGGCCCCGGCCGACCAGCCCCAGCTGATCCCCGAGCCCAACCACTCCGACATCGGCCCGCACATGGCCTACGCCATCCAGTGGTGGCTGTTCACCGCGATGATCCCGGTCGGCGTCTGGGTCCTCATCCGCCGCGAAGCCAAGGACCGCGCCAAGCAGGCCGCCGAACCCGAGGTCCCCCTCGACGCCCTTCCGGCCTAGAACACCTGGATCACACCCTCCAACTCCCGCAACAACCGCGCCTTCGCCCGCGCCCCCACCACCGACCACACCGGCTGCCCACCGCGGAACACCATCAGCGTCGGCATCGACAGCACCCCGTACGCCGCCTGCGTCCGCGGATTGCGGTCCACGTCCACGCTCACCACCCGCAGCCGGTGCGCCTCCTCCCGCGCGATGTCCGCCAGCACCGGCGCCATCATCCGGCACGGCGGGCACCAGTCCGCCGTGAAGTCCACCAGCACCGGCCCCTCCGCCGCCAACACCTCCGCGGCGAACGTCTCGTCCGTCACCGCCGGCACACCCGCGATCTCCACCATCGCCTACTCCTTCGTCAGTTCACACACCGGTGGCTGCTCGGAAGCCGCGAGCTCATCCCGCGCCCGCACCGCCCGCTCGAACTGCCCGGCCACCTGCTGCCGCACGTCCTGCAACTTCGCGATGCACTCGTCCAACTCGGCCAGCTTCCGCCGGTACACCTCCAGCGAGGCCGGACACGAATCCCCTTCCGGGTGCCCGGCCCGCAGGCACTCCACGAACGGCCGGGTCTCCTCCAACCCGAACCCGAAGTCCTGCAGCATCCGGATCTCCCGCAACAGCCGCAGATCCCCCTCGTCGTACGCCCGGTACCCGTTGCCCGCCCGCCGGGCCGGCAACAACCCCAACTGCTCGTAGTACCGCAACGCCCGTGTGGTCGTCCCCGCCCGCTCCGCCAACTCCCCGATCCGCACGCCGAACCACTCCTCCCGTACAGCCGCTGACGACCGTAAACCTTGCCGCACACGTCAACGCCAGCCACACCCCCTCCCCCCCGGAACCGCCCCGCACCCACCCTCCCGAGGGCCCACCCACCGCACAGACACCCCCACAGCCCGGCAAGATGTCCGCATGGATCTAGGACTCAAGGACAAGGCCTACATCGTCACCGGCGCCACCCGGGGCCTCGGCCTCGCCGCCGCCCGCGAACTCGCCGCCGACGGCGCCCGCGTCCTCATCAGCGGCCGCACCCAGCAGCCCGTCGACGCCGCCGTCACCGAACTGAACACCCTCGGCACCGCCCACGGCCTGGTCGCCGACAACGCCGCCCCCGACACCGCAGAACGTCTGATCGCCGAGGCCCACGACCGCTTCGGCCGCCTCGACGGCATCCTGATCAGCGTCGGCGGCCCCCAGGCCGGCCCGGTGGAGACCACCCCCGAGTCCGCCTGGCGCGACGCCTTCGAATCGGTCTTCCTCGGCGCCCTGCGAATCGCCCGCACCGCCGCCGCCGATCTCCGCTCCGGCGGCGTGATCGGCTTCGTGCTCTCCAGCTCGGTCCGCCAGCCGATCCCCGGCCTGGGCATCTCGAACGGCCTGCGCCCCGGCCTGGCCATGGCCGCCAAGGCCCTCGCCGACGAACTCGGCCCCCGCGGCATCCGGGTGCTCGGCCTGCTCCCGGCCCGGATCGACACCGACCGGGTCCGCGAGCTCGACTCCCTCACCCCCGACCCGGCGGCCGCCCGCGCCCAGCACAGCGCCGACATCCCGCTCGGCCGCTACGGCACCCCCGAGGAGTTCGGCAGGGTCGCCGCCTTCCTGCTCTCCCCCGCCGCCTCCTACCTGACCGGCATCATGGTCCCGGTCGACGGCGGCGCGCTCCGTTCCCTCTAGGGCGTCCGGCGGATCTTGCCGGGCAGGCCCTGGGCACGCCCTGAGGACGCCCCCGCCTACACCACCCGCGGGTGCCCCCGCCGACGCCGACGGAACCAGTGCCGGCGCTCGACGGGGGCCCGCTGCAACACCCGGATCCGCAGGTCGGCCGGCAGCTCCGCCAGCCCCAGGCTCCCCAGGGCATCCGTCCGGGGCCCGTCCTCGAAGTGCTCCACCAACCCGACCGGATCCCCACCCGGCGTCAGCCGTACGGCCCCCCGCAGCCGGGGATGCCGCGGCGCCCGCACCAGCCGCACTCCCGCCCGCTCGACCTCCGGCAGCACCGCCGTCCCGTTCTCCAGCGCCTCCTCCAGCGCCCGCGCACTCACCCGCAGCCGCAGTCCGCCCACCCCCGGCGTGGGCACCGCGATGCTCGACAGCCCGGTCCGCCGCAGCTGCGCCACCAGCCACCACGCCATCCCGACCACCAGCACCGAGAGCACCCCGATCACCGTCGGCCACCACCAGGACGAACCGGCCCACCGCCACCGCGACGGCTCGCTGACCACCGGCTGGTCGGGCGAGGTGAGCGGCCACCAGCTCGGCGGATCCACGCCCAACCGCCGGTACAGGTCGAGCCCACCGGCGAGCACCAGCACCCCGCACCCCAGCACAACGACCCCCACCACCCCCAACAGCACCCGGTTGACGATCGTTCGAGTCACCCCGCCACCCCCTCCCCCACCCCACCGACGCCGCCACCGGCGGCCCCGCCGGCACCCCCAGCGGCACCCCCACCGGCCACCTGCCACCCCGTCGTCCGAACATCCAGTCGCAACGGCCGCGCCAACCCCACCCGCTCCAACTCCTCCCGCAGTTGCCGCTGCACCAACGCCGGATCGGCCGACCCGCTCACCGCCACCCGGATCCTCCGCCGCCCCACCCGGCTCCGCAGGTGGTCGATGCCGTCCAGCCCCGCCGCCCGGTCCGCCAACAGATGCCCGATCCCGCTCTTGTCGATGGCCGCGCTCGTCCCCCCGTACGGCCGCAGCACCAGCCACCGCCGCAGCCCGGGCGCGATCGCCAGCCAGAGCAGCCACCCGCCGAGCAGGGTCGCGCCCCCCGCCCCCACCAGCACCCACGGGTCGTCGAGGTGACGCGTCGCCAGCTCGTCCGCGATCTGCGCCCGCCACCGCTTGGCCGGCTGCCCGGCCCGCACCGCGATCACGTCGTACAGCAGTGCTCCCGCCACCACCAGCACCACCGTGGCGACCAGCGCCGCCGCCCCGGCCCGGGTCGCCCGCAGCCTGGGCACCTTCCGTACGGCCTCCGGGGACTCCTGATCGCCGCTCACAACGCTCCCCGGATGACCAGCTTCTCCACCACGACGACCACTTCGGACACCCTGGTCCCGGTCAACCCCGCCACCTGTGCCCCGACCCGCTCCCGCAGTCCGGTGGCCCACCTGGCGAGGTCGGCCGGAAACGGCAGCTCAACGGCCACCCGCACGGTCACCGTGCTGCCCAGCACCGCCACCGACACCCGGGGCGGCGCCCCCTTCGCCGACCGCCCGGCCCAGACCTCCGCGAGCAGTTCCCGCGTGACCTGGTCCGCGATCCGGGCGTAGACGCGCTCCGAGACCCGCAGTCGCCCCCGCCGACCCGGAACAGCAGCGTCGGCGGACCCGGGGGGCCTCATCAACGCCGCCGGTCACGGCCGCGGAGCAGGTCCCCGAGGTCACCCAGATCGATGTCGCCCTCCAGCAACCGGCCGACCACGAAGCCGACCAGCCCGAGCGCCGCCACCAGCAGGAACGCCGCGAACCCGCCGAAGTACCCGGCGAAGCCGAGGGCCATGCCCACCACCAGGCCGACCATGGCCAGGTCCATCCGTTACTCCCTCGTCCTCCGCCGAACACCCTGGCCGATCCCCGCGGCCGGGTGTCACTTGAGCTTGGGCCGCTGCCCCGGCGCCGTGATCGGCTCCTCTTCCTCCTCGAACTCCGGTTCGTCCGGGAGGTGGACGTCGTTGACCGCGATGTTGACCTCGACGACCTCCAGGCCGGTCATCCGCTCCACCGAGTCGATGATGTTCTCCCGCACCTGCCGGGCCAGTTCGGGGATCACCACGCCGTACTCGACCACCAGGGCGATGTCGATCGCGGTCTGCTTCTCGCCGACCTCGGCCTTGATGCCGCGGCCGATGCTGGACTTGCCGCCGGGCACCCGGTCCCGCATCGCCCCGAAGGTACGGGCCAGCCCCGACCCCAGGGCGTGGATGCCGGAGACCTCCCGGGCGGCCATCCCGGCGATCTTCTCGACCACCCCGACGGCCAGCACCGTCCGGCCGCGCTCGCTGACGGAGCGACCGCCGTCCCCGCCGCCGCCCGTACCGGAGCCGGGCTTGGCTCCGGGCGGACCGGGGGTGGGGGCGTTGCCGGGGCTCTTGTGCAGGGTCGCGGGCGTCGGAGTGTCAGGCATGGGGCGCATCTCCCGTCGTACGGCTCCAGCTATATCGCAAACCTCTCCAACTCTGACATTTCGCCACGTTCCCCGCCCGCCGGGAGCACCACCGGGACCACCGCCGGGAGCAGTCCGGGGAACGCCGGAGGCCCGGCCCCGGGTGTTCCCCGGGGCCGGGCCTCCCACGAACGGCCTACCGGCTCAGTCGCCGATCCCCGCGAGCTCCCGCAGCCGGCGCGCCTGCGCGGCCCGCTCGGCGGAACGCTGCTCGTCGAAGGAGCGCCCGGAGGCCCCCTGCAGCAGCGCCTTGGTCTCGATGACGGCGCCGCGCGGCGCGGCCAGCAGGGCGGCGGCCAGGTCACGGGCGGTGGCGTCCAGCTCGGCACCGGGGACGGTCACGTTGGCCAGCCCGATCGCGGCGGCCTCCTCGCCGCCGACCCAGCGGCCGGTCGCGCAGATCTCCAGCGCCCGGGCGTAGCCGACGAGTTCGACCAGCGGCTTGGTCCCGGCCAGGTCGGGGACGAGGCCGAGCGAAGTCTCCTTCATGGCGAACTGCACGTCGTCGGCGACCACCCGCAGGTCGCAGCCGAGGGCGAGCTGGAAGCCCGCGCCGACGGCGTGGCCCTGGACGACGGCGATGGAGACCAGGTCGGAACGGCGCCACCAGGTGAAGGCCTCCTGGTAGGAGGCGATGGTGTCGTCCAGCTCCTTGTCACCGGAGCCCGCGAGCTGGAGGAAGGTGGGCTCGCCGGGGATGCCCTCGGCGGTGAACATGGCCCGGTCCAGCCCGGCGGAGAAGGAGACGCCCTCGGCGCGCAGCAGCACCACCCGGACGCTGCCGGGCAGTTCGCGCCCGGCGGCGGTGAGGGCGCGCCAGAGCGCGGGCGACTGGGCGTTGCGCCGCTTGGGCTGACAGAGGGTGACGACGGCGAGTTCGCCGTCGATCTCCAGGCGGACGCCGTCCCGCTCCCAGCTCGGGGCCTGCGGGTCGGTGGCGGGGGCGGTCATGCGGGGACCTCCGGTGGCGAGGGACTTGGCTACCGGAGAGTAACAAACCTGGGCGCGCGTGGGCAGGGCCCAGGTCCGAAAAGATCGACGGGGCCGGGAGCCCGGGGATCCGGACATGACGATCGGCGGCCGGCCCACTCGACCCGAGGGCGGACGCCCAGCTGCGGTCAGCCGTCGTCTCCCCGGTCGGCGCCGTGCCGCCGCGTCATCCAGCCATGGGCTGATGGGCCGTCAGGAACCGGCCCCGGCAGTCGCCTTGTTCTTGCCCCGCGTGGCACCACCGCGGCCCCGGAGGATCACTCCGGACTCGCTCAGCATCCGGTGCACGAAGCCGTACGAACGACCGGTCTCCTCCGCGAGAGCGCGAATGCTCGCCCCGGAGTCGTACTTCTTCTTGAGATCGGCCGCGAGCTTCTCACGCGCGGCACCGGTCACCCGGCTGCCCTTTTTCAGAGTCTCGGCCACCCGTGCCTCCTCGTAGCGTTGCTCGGTCAGATTCCCATGATCACCCATACACCGCGTCCTGGCCACCCATTCGACAAGGTCGATGTCGCAAATGCGTGGTCCTGCGGTGGTGATCCGAGCGCACCAGGGCGCTCACGCAGAGTGCACGCCCCCGGGTGGGTGCCGCCGTTCGCCGCGAAAGAGCTGATCAGCAGCGTCGGCCCGACCACGATCGAGTGGCGGGCCGACGGGAAGTCCTTAAACGGAATCCGGGTCTACTTCATTCCCGGACACGCCGAAAGGACTAGATTTTCTGGTCCGAAAAACGGATGCGGCGTCTACTTCCGGTCAGGCCAGCGAGACCAGATCGGCGTAGGACGGGTTCCACAGGTCCTCCACACCGTCCGGCAGCAGGATGATCCGCTCCGGGTCGAGCGCCTCCACCGCGCCCTCGTCGTGGGTGACCAGCACGACCGCCCCGGAGAACTCGCGCAGTGCGCCCAGGATCTCCTCACGGCTGGCCGGGTCGAGGTTGTTGGTGGGCTCGTCGAGCAACAGCACGTTGGCGGAGGAGACCACCAGGGTGGCCAGCGCCAGACGGGTCTTCTCACCACCGGAGAGCACCCCGGCCGGCTTGTCCACGTCGTCGCCGGAGAACAGGAAGGAGCCGAGGATCTTGCGGATCTGCACCAGGTCGGTGTCCGGTGCGGCCGAGCGCATGTTCTCCAGGACGGAACGGTCCGCGTCGAGCGTCTCGTGCTCCTGGGCGTAGTAACCGATCTTCAGCCCGTGGCCCGGGATGACCTCCCCGGTGTCCGGCGCCTCCACCCCGGCCAGCATCCGCAGCAGGGTGGTCTTTCCGGCACCGTTGAAACCCAGCACGACGACCCGGGAACCCCGGTCGATCGCCAGGTCGACGTCGGTGAAGATCTCCAGCGAGCCGTAGGACTTGGACAGGCCGCTGGCGGTCAGCGGGGTCTTACCGCAGGGGGCCGGCTCCGGGAAGCGCAGCTTGGCGACCTTGTCGTTCATCCGGACCTGCTCCAGGCCGGAGAGCAGCTTGTCGGCGCGGCGGGCCATGTTCTGCGCGGCCACCGTCTTGGTCGCCTTGGCGCGCATCTTGTCGGCCTGGGCGTTCAGGGTCGCGGCCTTCTTCTCGGCGTTGGCCCGCTCGCGCTTGCGGCGCTTCTCGTCGTCCTCGCGCTGCTGCTGGTACTGCTTCCAGCCCATGTTGTAGACGTCGATGCAGGAGCGGTTGGCGTCCAGGTAGAAGACCTTGTTGACGACCGTCTCGACCAGGTCGACGTCGTGCGAGATGACGATGAAGCCGCCCTTGTAGGTCTTCAGGAAGTCCCGCAGCCAGACGATCGAGTCCGCGTCCAGGTGGTTGGTGGGCTCGTCGAGCAGCAGCACGTCGGAGTCCGAGAACAGGATCCGGGCCAGCTCGACACGGCGGCGCTGACCACCGGAGAGGGTGTGCAGCGGCTGGCCGAGGATGCGGTCCGGCAGGCCCAACGCGGCGGCGATGGTGGCGGCCTCGGCCTCGGCGGCGTACCCGCCCTTGGTGAGGAACTCGGTCTCCAGCCGGGCGTACTTCTTCATCGCGTTGTCTCGGGTGGCGCCCTTGCCGTTGGCCATCCGGTCCTCGTTCTCGCGCATCTTCTTCAGCACGGTGTCGAGGCCGCGGGCGGAGAGGATGCGGTCCTTGGCGAGGACGTCCAGGTCACCGGTGCGCGGGTCCTGCGGGAGGTAGCCGACCTCGCCCGAACGGGTGACCGTACCGGCGGCCGGCAGGCCCTCGCCGGCCAGCACCTTGGTGAGCGTGGTCTTCCCGGCGCCGTTGCGCCCGACCAGACCGATCCGGTCGCCGGCGGCGACCTTGAAGTTCGCGGACTCGATCAGGATCCGGGCACCGGCGCGCAGCTCAAGGGCGTTGGCGGAAATCATGGCTGGGAACTACTCCTGGAACGTGGGCGGGCGGCCGGGTGCGGGCCCGGGCGGCGGGAAGGGGGGGCTTCATCGACGGTCGGCGCGGTGGAGAGGGGCGCCGCCGCCCGCTATTGCCCGGAGAAGATAGCCATGACGGCCAGTCTACCGGGCCGCGCCAAACGCCCCGGGGCCGCGACCGCCCCGGGGTGGCCGAGTACTGCCCCGGGGTACCCGAAGCGCCTCGGCTACTGCTGCGCCGCCGTCGGCTGGTCGGTGGGCTGGTCGGTCGCGGTGGCCGTCGGGGCGGCCGGCGCCACCGGGGTGGCCGTGGCGGCGGGGGCGTCCGCGGTCGGGCCCGCCGACGGGTCCGCGCAGCCGCCCTGGGGGCGGACCGCGGCGAACGGCGCGTCCGGGTTGCCACAGGCCGTCTCGGGCGCGGCCGCCTTGGTGTCGAACACCTTGGGCGGGACGATCGGGCCGTCGGTGATCTCCACCCGGCTGGCGTCCAGCACCTTGACCGTGGCGGCCGGGCCGGTGCTCGTCGCCCAGCCGTTGCTGTCCAGCCGGTAGCCGGTGATGCCACCGGAGACGGCCAGCCCGCTGCTGTTGGTGCAGCTGCGCGGGATGAGCACCGCGTAGTCGGTGTGGACGGTGCGCAGCGGGTCGTAGAGGCAGCCGTTGGAGGGCCGGTCGTTGTAGCGCAGGTCGCCGTCGGCGTCGCGCAGGCCCATGGTCAGGTTCGGCGTCACCACGGCCAACCAGGGCGAGCCGTCCCGCTGGACGGTGTGCAGCGCGGCGGCCGCCCGCTGTGCGGCGGTCTGCTTGCGCTGCGCCTCGGTGCGCTTGTCGGCGCCCGGCTCGCCGTCGGCGCGCAGGTAGTCCGCGAGGCCCGGCACCGCGCGGTGCCAGCGCACCTCGTGGTCGCCCGGGCGCACCGAGGTGATCAGGCCGTCGTCCCAGACCACGATCGCGTTGTCGCCGGCCATCGCCAGGTAGAGCGCCTCGGCGCCCTCACGGCGGTACGACCAGGCCCGCTCGCCGGTCGTCTTGTGGTAGGCCTCCAGACCGGGGCCGACCACCTTGAGGTCCAGGTCGGCCGAGCTGACCGACTGCGAGTTCACCGGGGTCGCCTCGGCGTCACCCGGCCCCGCCACCCGGTCGCCGAACGGCACCGGCTTGTTGGCGTGCGCCGCCGCACCGGCCGCAAGGACCAGCATCACCGCCAGGGCAGGCAGGACCGACCGGGGGCTGAGTATGCGCGGCGGCTTCCAGGACACGGCCGGAGCGTACCTTTCACCGGGCGCGCGAGTCAGCCCGGAATCGCCGCCCGCGCAGGGTGCCGACCGCACGCCCGGCCGCGCGCGCCCGTCCCGCACGCCCGCCCGCCCACCTGCGTCGTCGGCTCCTCGGCCAGGTGGCCGGACGCTCCGCGGTAGGCCGCGCAAGCCCGGTCGGAACGTTACAGAGCTGATACACGGGCGCGTCCCGGCGGGTGTTGCGGCAGACGGCGTTCGAATATCGCCCACTTTAGGGTGACATTCGGCTTTCCTTCCCTCCGGCGGTCCTACTGTCGGCGAACGTGACGCCACGGTCCGTCCCCGTCGTCACCGCCCCGCCCCTCTCGCGACGCCCGGAGGAGAGACCATGCGAATCGGTCGCCTGACGCTGGCCGCCGCCGCTCTGCTACTGACGGCCACGGCCAGCGTCCCGGCCGGGACACCGCTCAGCCAGACCGAGCGGCACACCCTCTCCTCGGACGCCTTCGAGCCACGCGGCGCCGCCTCCCGCCCGCCGGTCCAACGGCCGAAGCACGAGCCGCCGTTCGGCGCCTTCGTCGGCTCCTGGGACGACTACATCCCGCAGCTCGGCCAGTACGCCCACTGGCTGGGCAACGCGAACATGCAGGTCGGCCACACCTATCTGGCGGGCAACGGCTGGGCCGACATCGAGGGCGATCCGGTGGTGCTCGGCACGTGGTCGCAGTGGCGGCTGGCCGACCCGTCCCGGATGCTCGTGCTCGGCGTGCCGATGCTGGTGCCGGGCGAGGCGAACGTGCCGGACGGCGAGGTCGCCGGGCTGCTCGCCCAGGGCTCGCACGGGGACTTCGACAGCCACTTCCTCCGGCTCGCCCGCCGGCTGGTCGCGCTCGGCGGCTCGGACACCGTCATCACCCTCGGCTGGGAGATGAACGGCGTCACCTACACCCACCGCTGCAAGCCCGACCCGGCCGCCTGGAAGGCGTACTGGCGGCGGATCGTCGGGGTGATGCGCTCGGTGCCCGGGCAGAGGTTCCGCTTCGACTTCGCGCCGAGCCGGGGCCTGGACGCGATCCCGTGGACCAAGTGCTACCCCGGCGACGACGTGGTCGACATCATCGGCATGGACAGCTACGACCAGCCGGCCGGCAGCACGTTCGACGACTACGTGCGCGAACCGTACGGCCTGCAGGATCAGGTGGAGTTCGCCGCCAGGCGCGGCAAGCCGGTCTCGTACCCGGAGTGGGGGCTGTTCCGCAACGGCGACAACCCCGAGTTCGTCCGGCGGATGGTCGACTGGATGCGCACCCACGACACCGCCTACCAGACCGTCACCGACTACTGCCCGCACGGCTTCTTCCAGTGCAGGAGCAATCCGCGCTCGACCGCGGCGTTCAAGCAGCTGCTGTCTGGTTCCAACGGGGCGCCGGCGGTGGTGCCGACAGCGCCCCCGGCCCCGATCGTGCCGGTGACGCCGAGCGCCCCGGTCGTGCCCACCCCGCCGACCCCACCCGCCGCGCCCGGTGCCCCCGCCGTGCCGGGCGCGACGGCGAGCCCCACGGCCGGCGCCTCGCCGAGCCCGTCCGCGGCGGGGACGCCCTCGTGGCGGTGAGCGCTGCCGAGCCGTGCTGAGCGGTGCTCGATGACCGCTCAGCTGCGGCGGCGGGCCGACAGGGCCTCCTTCAGCTCGGGGAAGCGGGTGCGCAACCGGTGCGCGCCCTGCTGGCGGCCGCGCACCACCCCGGCCCGGGCGGCGGCCGCCGGGGCAGCGCCCGCCGGGCCCAACAGCAGGCGCTGGTTGTGGAGTCGGTCCGGCCGCCAACGTTGCTTGTACGACTCCTGGCCGCGCAGCAGGCCGAGCACCGGGATGCCCGCGCCGACCGTCTCGTCCAGGGCGGCGCTGAACAGCAGCCCGGCGATGTCCAGCCGCTCGCGCAGCGCCGGGTGGGCGCCGTACAGGTACAGCCCACCGAAGGACGGACAGAGCAGCAGCAGGTTCACCGCGACCAGTTCACCGTTCAGGTGGAACCGGTGGACGGCCGCCCGGCCGGTGGCCACCAGGTCGGTGGTGGACTCGGTCAGGTGCTTGGCGAAGCGCTCGGTTCGGTGCTCCGGGGTGACGCCGCGCTCCTGCCACTGCAGGAAGTGCAGCCGCAGCAGCCCCTCCAGCGCGGCCGGCACCTCGGCCACCGGTGTGGAGCTGACCTGCACCCCGGCCTCGGCGATCTTGCGCAGCTTCACCCGGCTGCGCTGGGCCGTCTTGCCGGGCACCCGCTTGAGCAGCCGCTCCATCGGGACGGCCGGCAGGTACTGGCAGAGCGAGTCCTGATAGCGCCGACGGGACCCGCGCCAGTGCTCGTACACCCGCTGCACCGCCGCCTCGGGGTGCACCTCGCGCAGTTCCAGCCAGTGCCAGGGGCGGGTGAGCGGGAGGACGGCGGCGAACTCGGCGGCGGCCCGGTCGGCGCACTCGTCGTCGAGCAGGATGTCGCCGTAGTCGACCAGCCCGGCGCCCAGGCCGGTCAGGCCGCCGAACGGGCCGGGGCGCCGCATGAAGGCGCCGGCGCCGACCAGCCGGCCGTCCCGGCGGACCAGCACCACCAGCAGCGCACCGGGGCGGCCGTAGTGGCGCCACCAGGAGCGCTGCCAGCCCGCGGCCTGGAAGAAGGTGGCGGTCCGGCAGCGGGCGGCCAGGTCGTCCCACTCCTCGGCGAGGGCGTCCAGGGCGTCGTCCTCGCGGCGCAGCTCGGTGGTCCAGGACGGTGCCGTCGACTGGGCCGGCAGACCGGCGGCGCGGGCCCCGGTGCTCATCGCCTGCTCCCGGCGACGGCCTTCTCCTCGGCCGGGAGCTCGGCGGCGGCCTCGGGCTCGGCCTTGGGCCCGGTCTTCGGCTGGGGCTCAGCCTTGACGGCCTGGTCCTCGCCGCGCGGGCGGGGGGTGGCCGGGGTCCCGGCCGGCTCAGCGGCCCGCGGGACCCGCACGGCCTCGGAGGCCTCCGGGGCCGCCACGGTCTCGGCGACCTCGGGCTCGGCGGCAGCCCCGCCGCGGCGGCGGGTCGTCATCACCAGCGACCCGAGCAGCACCCCGGCCGCGGCGCCGACCGCGAGGTCCAGCTTGGCGGAGGGCGTGGTCGGCTTGTCCGGCTCGGCGGCCGGCGCCAGCGTCACCAGCCGGACATTGGTGTCCTTGCTGCTGGTGTTGGCGAAGGCGACCAGCGAGCGGGCCACCGCGTCGGCGGTCCGGGCGGCCTCCTGGGCGCGTCCGCCGGTTCCGGTGATCTCGATCACCGGGGCGTCCGGGGAGGTCGTCCCCGACACCAGGGTCTCCAGCTCGGCCAGGGTGTAGCCGGTCTCGGCGGCCGCGACCGCGAGCACCTGCGGCTGGCCCGCCAACCGCCCGTACGCCTGGGCGAAGTTGGTCGCGGTCGCCGCCTCCCCCTGGTTCTGCGGCACCACCAGGACGTAGGCGCTGGCGGCGTACGAGGGGTGCGAGACGACGGCGTACCCGGCGCCGGCCGCGGCGCCCAACGGCACCGCGAGCGCCACCGGCCACCAGCGGCGGACCAGGTGACGGGCGCTTCGGCGCGGTGTGGTCATGGATGTGGCTCCTTGGGTATGGGACGGCGGTACCGGCGGCGGGCGGTCAAACGCGGGCCAGCCGGTCGTAGAGGGCGCCCAGGTCGGCGGCGACCCGGGCGATGTCGTAGTGGCCGACGGCCGGGGGGTGCGGCAGCGGGTCGGCGATGTGGCCGCTCAGCTGCCGCAGGTCGCGCAGCGCGGCGGCGTACGCGGCGGGTTCGGAGGGGATGCGGCGGGCCTGGGGGGCGGCGCTGGGCGGCAGTTCGTCCAGCGCCGGGCAGGCGCTGTGCCGCACCGGCAGCCCGGCCGCGAGGCCCTCCAGGACGCCGAGGCCGAAGGTCTCCGCGGTGGAGGGGGCGGCCAGCACGTCCATCGCGGCCAGCAGGTCGGGCACGTCGTCGCGCTCGCCGGGGAGCACCAGCCGCTCCCGGACGCCGAGTTCGGCGGCCCGCCGCTCCAGCGCGGCACGCTCGGGACCCTCGCCGACCAGCACCAGCCGGGTGGCCGGGTCGAGCTCGACCAGCGCCTCCAGCAGCACCTCGAAGCGCTTGCCGGAGACCAGCCGGCCGACCCCGCCGACCACCCAACTGCCCTCCGGCAGGCCGAGTTCGGCGCGCACCCGGCGGCGGGCGGCGGCCCGCTCGGCGGGCGGGCGGCGGTAGTCGGCGGTGTCGATTCCGTTGGGGATCAGCTCGATCCGGGTCGGCGGGACACCCCAGGAGCGCAGGGTCTGGGCGACCTGGCGGGAGACCGCGACGGTGGTGCAGCCGAGCCGTTCGGCCGCCAGGTAGAGGCCCTTGACGCCCCGGGTGACCGGACGGCCCTCGATCACCCCGGCGTGCAACGAGTGCTCGGTGGAGACCACCGCGCGCACCCCGGCCAGCCGCGCGGCCAGCCGGCCGTACAGCTGGGCCCGGTAGAGGTGGGTGTGCACCAGGTCGTAGCGGCCGGCCCGGATCAGCCGGACCAGCCGGGGCAGCGCGCCGAGGTCCCGGTTGCCGCGCATGCCGAGGTGGTGGACGGTCACCCCGTCGGCACGCAGCGCGTCGGCGACCGCGCCGGGATTGGTCAGGGTGAGCACCTCGCACCGCTGGTGCGGCGGCAAGTGCCTCAGCAGCAGGTGGAGTTGACGCTCGGCACCGCCGGAGGCGAGCCCGGTGACGATGTGCAGGACCTTCATGGCCGGCGCTCCGTCACTGCCCGCTCTCCAGCGGGGCGCTCGGGGCGGACCCCGCGACCACGGCGCAGCTCGGCGACGGCGTCGCGCAGCCGGTGGCGTCCCTTCTTCGCCCGCAGCCGCCAGGCGCCGTCGCGGACGCCGACGTAGCAGCGCGGCAGGGCGAAGGGGCCGGTGAGCGGGGAGTGGGCGATCGCGCAGGCGTAGTCGTACCCGGCGTCGCGCACGGCCAGGGTGGCGGGCAGGTCGACGGCGCCGTACGGGTAGCAGAAGCCGGTGACCGGGCCGTCGACCACCTCCTCCAGCAGCCGCCGGCTCTCCCGGGTCTGGCTCGCGAGGGCGTCGGCGGGCAGGCCGGGCAGCGCCTGGTGGCCGAGGCCGTGCGAGCCGATCTCCCAGCCGGCGGCGGCGAGTCCGGTGACCTCCTCGACGGTGAGCAGCTGCTTGCGCGGGCCCTCGGTGTCCCAGCCGTTGTCCTGCCCGAGCAGGTCGGCGACCACGTACGTGGTGGCGGTGAAGCCGTACGCCTGCAGAATCGGTACGGCGTGGCGGGCGAAGTCCGCGTAGCCGTCGTCGAAGGTCAGGCCGACCAGCTTGTCGTCCCGGCCGCGGGCCCGGGCCCGCATCAGCTCGCGGACCGAGACGCCGCGCCGCCCGCGCCGGTGCAGCCAGGCGATCTGCTCGGCGAACCGCTCGGGGCTGACGGTGAGTTGGTACGGGTCCTCCTCCTCGACCGCCACCGAGTGGTACATCAGGATCCACGGAGAGGAGGAGCCGGGGACGGTCGGTTCGCCGACCGGACGGCGGCTCCTGGGCAGTCGCGCCCGGTCGGGCGGGGCGTTGGTGACGCCCACCCGGGCCGAACGGACGGTTCCCCGTTCATTGTCCATGGGGAAACTTCCCTTCATCGGCGACGGTTGGCGGGTTCAGGGCCTGTCCGGCGGATCTGGTCGGATCAGACCGCGGCGTCCGAGTGCATGCATCGCAAGGCGGAGGATGGGGGCACCTCCCGGCCGCCGGGCTGGGAGAGCGTCGTGGGCCTGGGCGGATCTGTCGGCCAGGCGCTACGGCCCGAGCGACGGCGAGGACCGGGCCGCGCACTTCGCGGGCACCGAGCCCGGTGCCGAGGGCGGCGAAGGCCAGCGCCACGGTGAGGCCCCCGAGGAGGGTCGAGAGCAGCGGATCGGCGGTCAGGCCGCCGACGGCGGTGCCGAGCACGGTGGCCCCGGCGGCGGCGGCGACCAGCCGGCCGTGGCCGCCGATCACCCGGCGCAGTCGCAGCGGGATGCCGCGCAGCACCAGGCCGCGCAGCAGCAGCGCGGCGGTCGTGGTGATCCCGGCGGCGTTGCCGGCGGCGAGGCCGAGCGCACCGAAGCGGGCCGTGGCGAGCAGGCCGACCGCGACGGTGACGCCGAGGCCGAGCACCATCGCGGCGGCCGGGTACCAGTCCAGCAGTCGGCGGCCGCCGTCCTCGGTGCGCGGGTCGGCGGCCCGGCGGACCACCGGGCGCAGCGAGAAGTACGGGCGGATTATCACGCCGATCAGCGCCTGGGCCGGCAGGCCGACGCTGTACACCCGGATGACGTCGGCGGTGGCGGCGGTGTCGCGGGGGCCGAAGGCGCCGCGCTCGAACAGCAGTGCGACCACCGAGGGGGCGCAGGCCATCAGGAAGGCGGTGCCGAGCAGCACCACCGCCGCGGCCTGGCCGAGGTCCTTCTCGACCCGGTCGCGGGCGGCGGTGAGGTCCCCGGCCGCGAGCGCCCGGGCGACCAGCGGGAAGGTGACGGTGCAGATCAGGATGCCCGCCGTCATGGCGAGTTGGGAGACCTTGGCGGCGTAGTTGAGGTGCGAGATGGTGCCGGGCGGCAGGGCCGAGCCGAGGTAGCGCTCGACGAAGACCTGGGACTGCCGGGTCAGGGTGAAGGCCGCCACCGGCAGCAGGGCCAGCGGCATCAGCACCAGGGTGTGGCGGGAACGGCGGCTGCGGCCGTCGGCGGCCGGGCCCCGACCCAGTCGGCGCAGGAACGGGCCGATCAGCAGACCGGCCATCAGCAGACTGCCGAACGCGACGCCGAGGGCGGCGGAGCGTACGCCGAGGTAACCGTGGAAGCCGAGCAGCAGGGCCAGGATGCCGAGGTTGTAGGCGACGTAGATGCCGGCCGGGGCGGTGAACCGGTGGTGGGCGCGCAGCGCGGCGGCCAGGTAGCCGGCCACGCCGAAGGGCAGCACGGTGATCGCGGTGATCCGGGTGCAGGTGACGGCGAGGTCCGGGTCGGGCAGGCCGGGGGCCAGCAGTTCGACCAGCTGCGGGGCGCCGAGCGCGGCGGCCAGGGCGAGGCCGCTCAGGGCGAGCAGCAGCCAGGGCAGGGTGGCGCGGACCAGCTGGCGAACCGGGTCGGGGGCGTCCGGGTCCTCCTCGCGCAGCACCAGGGCGAGGGCGAAGGCGGGCACCATGAGGAAGGACATGGCGTCCTCGATCAGCAGCGGCGCGGCCGTCTCCGGGACGGTCCAGGCGACCAGGAAGGCGTCGGTGCCCTGGTTGGCGCCGAAGTAGCGGGCCAGCAGCAGGTCGCGCAGCAGGCCGAGGCCGGAGCCGGCCGCGCTGAGCAGCGCGGTGATGCCGAAGGCCCTGGCGGGGAAGCCGCGCCGGGGCACCGGGTCGGGCCCGGGGGCCGGGGGCCTGGCGGGCGCGCTGCGCGGGGCCGGGAGGGTGCGGGCGAGCACGGCCGGCTGGTCGGTGGTCACTGGTCCGCCCCCCGGACGGCGGGAGTGTGAAGGCGGGCCCTGGCGGCGAGGCCGAGGACGACGGAGGTCAGCACGGTGGTGGTGCCGCCGATGTCGGCGTACAGGAAGTCGACCAGCACCCAGGTGAGCAGGGCGAGCGCGGCAAGGGTCGTGCCGCCGGGGCCTGCCGCTGAGCCGTGACGGTGCCGCAGACAGCCGAGCAGCAGGCCGAGGAAGAGCGCGGCGTAGGCGGTGATGCCGATCAGGCCCTGCTCGCTGAGCACCAGGAAGTACATGTTGTGCGGGGAGAGCAGCGGTTCGCGCTGGAAGCCGATGGTCGAGTCGGCGGTGTCGCTGCCGGAGGACAGCCGCAGCGGGGCGCGGCTGTCGCGCAACCGCGGGAAGGCCTTCGGCCCGGCGCCGTGCACGGGGTGGTCCTGCCAGATCCGCCCGGCGGTGGCCCACAGGTCGTAGCGGTCGGAGACGGACTGGTCGGGGGCGGCGGAGACGGAGCCGATCGAGCTGAGCCGTTGGGTGACGCCGGAGGCGCCGAGGCCGAGGCCGCCGACCAGGACGACCGCGGCGGCGAGGCCGAGGACGGCGCTGCGCGCCAGCAGCCGGGCGTCGGCGCGCATCAGCAGGACGGTGACGGCGACGCCGGTGGCGATCCAGCTGCCGCGGCTGAAGGAGACGGCGAGCGGGAAGGCGAGGAAGGCGGCGGCGGCGAACATCGCGCGGCGCAGCCGGACGTCGCGGCCCGCGCCGCGCTCGCCGAGGGCCAGGGCGAGGGCGGCGAGCAGCCCGTAGCTGACCACGGCGGACATCGCCATGATGTCCAGCGCGCCGAAGGTGCCGACGGCCCGGATCGGCTGGCCGGTGTAGGAGGCGCCGGTGTGGGTGAGGTACTGCTTCGCGCCGACCACGCCCTGGATCAGCGCGGCGAGCACGAAGGAGCCGAGGACCAGGCGCTGGTCGGTGCGGTCGCGCAGCGAGCAGAGCACCCCGGCGGGGACCAGGACGAACACCTGGGTGAGCCGGACGAAGCCGGTGATGCTGGTGGCCGGGTCGATCGAACCCACGGTGGCCACGGCGGCGGCGACCACGATCCCGCCGAACAGCACGCGGGTCGCGCGGCTGAGCACGGGCAGTCGGCCGCGCAGCAGGTTCAGCGCGGTGAGGGCGACCAGGGCGAGCGAGGCGACGTCGGCGGCGGTGACGTGGACCGCGGCGGTGACGTCCTTCTCCCCGGTGGGCACGCAGACCAGCAGGACGGTGGCGGCGGCCAGCAGGCTGGGCCGGTCCGCGAGCGCGGGCAGGGCCCGCCGTAAGGCCGGACGCGGGAGCGCCGGAAGGGTCAGGGCCACGCGGGTCAGCTCCCGTCCGGGTGGAGCATCAGAGCCGCTGTACGGCACAGGATCTTGACGTCCTGCCAGAGGCTCCAGCTCTCGATGTAGCGGTTGTCGAAGCGGGCCCGGTCCTCGATCGAGGTGTCCCCGCGCAGGCCGTTGACCTGGGCGAGGCCGGTGAGGCCGACCGGCACGCGGTGGCGGTCGGCGTACTCGGGGTAGGCCTGGCTGAACCGCATGACGAAGTACGGGCGTTCGGGGCGCGGGCCGACCAGGCTCATGTCGCCGCGCAGCACGTTCAACAGCTGCGGCAGCTCGTCCAGCGAGCTCTTGCGCAGCAGGCGGCCGACGGCGCCCATCCGGTGGTCCTGGGAGATGTTCCAGCGGGTCGCCGACTCGTGCTCGTTGCTGGGGCGCAGGGTGCGGAACTTGAGGACGGTGAAGACCCGCCCGTCCAGCCCGGTGCGCTGCTGGCGGAAGAGCACGCCGGGGCCGGTGTCGAAGCGCACGGCGAGGGCGCAGAGCGCCAGGACGGGGGCGAGCACCAGCAGGCCGAGGCCGGCCGCGGTGACGTCCAGGGCGCGCTTGGCGGCCCAGCCGGGGCGGCCCATCGCCGGGCGGCCGACCCGCAGGCAGGGGAAGCCCCACAGGTGGTCGCCGCCGGAGATCGGGGCGGTGGGCAGCGCGCCGTACTCGCGCAGGGCGGGGACGAGCCACACCTGGCAGCCGAGCCGGGCGGCGTCGCGCAGGGCGGCGGCGGTCTCGGCCTCGTCGGCGGCGCCGACGGTGGCGATCACGTGCTGGACCCGGTGTCGGTGGACCTCGCGCTCCAGCACCTCGCGGCCGCCGAGGACGGGCAGGTCGGTGTCGCCGGCCGGCAGCGGCGGGTCGGCGTCCAGGAAGCCGACCGGGCGCATCCCGTACTCGCCGTGCACGGCGAGTACGGCGGCGACCTTGCGGCCGAGCCGGCCGGCGCCGAGCACCAGGGCCGGACTGGGGCGTCCGCGGCGGAGCCGACGGACCAGGCGGTAGAGGACGGCCCGGCCGACGGCGGCGATCGGCAGCTGGACGCCGAGCAGGACGGCGAGCCGGGCCGGGGTGGCCGGGCCACAGTCGGGCCAGCGCCCTTCGAGGCAGCCGGCCAGGGTGACCGCGAAGGCGGTGGCGACCACGGCGCGGACTGCCAGTGCGGGCAGTTCGTCCAGGACGGACAGGGTGAGCCGGGTGCGGTAGAGGCCACCGACCAGGTTGAGCAGCAGGAGCAGCGGCAGGACGGCGGTGACGCCCAGCAACGGGGCGAGCGGCACGGTCGGGTCGACGGCCCGGTTGGCGATGCCGGTGGCGGTGCACAGGGCGAACGCGTCGACCTGGACCAGTGCGAGCGGCAGGGCGAGCCGGGAACGGATCGTCCTGCGGTGCCGACGGGGCGGCGGCACCGCCCGGGTGTGCGCCGATCCGACAGGTCGGTCGAGCAGCCCGGTGGCGGGTCGGCGCGGGCCGGGCAGGAACCCGGCGGAGCGCGGCACACTGTCGTGGTCAATGGTCATCAGCGCACGAACTCCCCTGGTGTGTGCCCGGGGTGACGGTGCCCCGGCACCGATAGGCGTGGAGCGGCCGTCCCGGCCCGGTGGGCGCGGTCCCGACGGCACCTGCTACCGCTGGCGGCTTTCGGTTCTCCCGCGTCGCGACCGATCGCGGAGCGGCCGGTCGCACGGGACACGGTCGCGACGGGCTCGGACGCGAATTTCCGGGATGAAATGGAAACGAAGCAGGGAAAATCAGAAATGCCGAACCGGGCGACGGGAGTCGGGGGTTAATTTTCCGTTTCATTTCCGCCGCCCATTAATAGGTATTTCGGACTTGACGCCTCGCCCCATATCCGGTTGAGGGTGCGAATACGACATCGCCTGATCGGCGGGCATTCACTGCATGTGAAACGATTAGATCCGCTCCGGGACACGGGCCCGGCGGCGCCCGGCAGCCGGACCGGCACCCAGCAGGTGGCGGTACAGAACGTCCACCTGCTCGACCACGGTGCGGACGTCGTGCCGGGCGACCACGTGGTCACGCAGACGGGCACCGCGTCGCTCGCACTCGATCGGATCGGACAGCGCTTCCGCCATTCGGGTGGCGAGCGCGGCCGCGTCCTCCGGTGGCACGACGGCCTGCTCCCGCGCCGACTGCGGCAGGCACTCGCGCGCGCCCGGCACATCGGTCAGCAGCACCGGACGGGCGGCCGCCATCGCCTCCAACGGCGCCAGCGCCATGCCCTCCCAGCGCGAGGGGAGCACCACCAGGTCCGCCGCCGTCAGCCACGGGCGCGGGTCCGGCACGTCCCCCACCAGCCGGACCCGGGACGGCTCGACCGTCCCCCGGACCAGCTCCGCGATCCGCTGCTCGTCCGGCCCGCCGCCGACCAGCGCCAGCCGGGCCTGCGGCACCCGGCGCAGCACCTCCGGCCAGGCGGCCATCAGCACGTCCTGGCCCTTCTGGCGGCACAGCCGCCCGACGCAGACCGCGAGCGGGGCGTCCAGGTCCAGGCCGAGCGCGATCCGGGCGGCCCGGCGGTCGGCGGGCGCGTAGTGGCGCACGTCCACGCCGTTGGGCACCACCGCCCAGTCCGCGTGCACCCCGGCGGCCACGCCGTCCAACCGCTCCTGGACGCTGACGCACAACAGCCGGTGCGCCCAGCGGGTCGCGAAGCGCTCCCAGTGCAGGGTGGCGGCGGCCAGCGTGCCGTCCACGGCGGCGAAGGACCAGGCGTGCGGCTGGAAGACGGTGGGCACCGCGCCGCGCACGGCCAGCCGGCCGGCCAGTCCGGCCTTGGCGCTGTGCAGGTGGACCACGTCGGGCGCGGCGGCCCGGACGATCCGGCGCAGCCGCCAGGCCTCGGCGGCGGTGGACGGGCCGGGCGAGCGTTCGGCGGGCCAGTCCCGGACCAGCGCGCCGACCGCGGCGGCCTCCTCGGCCAGTCGGCCGCCGCGCGGGCAGGCGACCAGCACCCGGTGCCCGGCCTCGCGCTGCCCCCGGGCCAGATCGACGACGACGCGGGCGACTCCGCCGTCCACCGGCTGCGAAATATGAAGGATCGTCATATGCACGGCGGCAAGCCTAGGATGGCTCCCCCGCGCCGGGCGGCCCCCGTCACCCGCAGGTGGTGGGCCGTCCACCCGTACGGATTTCGGCTCGTACGGGCGGGCGAAGCGCCCGAAATTCCGGGCGATTTGCCTGCTTTATCGAAACCGCCGGAGTTCCGCCGGGTCCCGCCGGACTTCCGTCGGAATTCCGGCGGTTTCCGCCGCGGTTCCGTCGGAGTCCGGTCGGGATTTCGGAGGGGCTCAGCGGACCTCGGCGGCCAGGTTGGCCAGCACCTGGTCGTGGATCCGGTTCAGGCCCTTGGGGGCGAAGGTCCGCTCGAAGAAGCCGCCGATGCCGGTCGCGCCCTGCCAGGTGGCGGTCACGGTGACCTTGGTGCGGCCCTCGCCGGCGGCCGCGACCGTCCAGGTGATCACCATGCTGGAGTTGGCGTCCTTCTCCACCAGCTGGTCGGGCTTGGGCGCCGAGACGGTGAACAGGCAGTCGCGCACCCGCTTCTCGGTGGCCTGCAGCTTCCAGTGCACCTGGGTGCCGGCGCCGCTTCCGCCGACCCGGACCTCGTACTCGCTGTACTGCGCGGGCAGCAGCTTCGGGCGGGTCACCTGGTAATCGGCCAGCGCCTCGTACACCCGCTCGGGGGCCGCGTCGTAGACCCGCTCGGTGGTGGCCTGCA
Organism: Kitasatospora sp. NPDC004669; assembly: GCF_040609455.1. NCBI lineage: Bacteria > Bacillati > Actinomycetota > Actinomycetes > Kitasatosporales > Streptomycetaceae > Kitasatospora > Kitasatospora sp. NPDC004669. Next base: position 37,699 of record NZ_JBEXKB010000050.1, on the reverse strand, counting down.
CCTGTCCCATGACCTTGCTCTCCTCGTGTGGTGGGTACCGCTGTCCGTACCGCTCACCGGAAAGCCAATCACAGGGGCGCGGCCGCGACGCGGCGGGATAGGGTGGCCGGTGTGCTCGATCTGGTGACTGCGCTGCGCTACGTGGACCCGCTGCGGGCCGGCGGCTCGGTGCCCGGCGTGGTGGAGACCGACGACCTGGGAACGTACGTGGTCAAGTTCACCGGCGCCGCCCAGGGCCGCAAGGCGCTGGTGGCCGAGGTGATCGTCGGCGAGCTGGCCCGGCGGCTCGGACTGCGGGTGCCGGAGCTGCGCCTGGTGGACTTCGACCCGGCGGTGGCCGCGGACGAGCCCGACACCGAGATCCAGGACATGCTCAAGGCCAGCGGGGGCCTCAACCTCGGGATGGACCTGCTGCCCGGCTCGAAGGACTTCCGGCCGGGGATGATCCCGGTGGACTCCGTCGAGGCCGGTCGGGTGGTCTGGCTGGACGCGCTCACCGGCAACGTCGACCGGACCGTGCACAATCCCAACCTGGTGGTCTGGCACAAGCGGCTCTGGCTGATCGACAACGGCGCCGCGCTGATCTTCCACCACCGCTGGGCCACCGCGGAGGCCTCGGTCGGCAAGCGGTACGACCTCAGCGCCCACGCACTCGGCGGCTCGGCCCCGGACGTCCGGCTGGCCGACGAGGACCTCGGGCCGCTGGTCACCGTGGAGCTGCTGGAGGAGGTGCTGGCGCTGGTCCCGGACGAGTGGCTGGCCGACGAGCCCGGCTTCGACTCGGTGGACGCCGTCCGGCACGCCTACGTCACCCATCTGGCCGCCCGGGTGGTGCTCTCCGAGGAGTGGCTGCCGGAGGGCTTCGCCACCCCCGAGCAGCTGCGCGAGGCGGAGCTGCGGCGGGCGGCCCGCACCCGGGCCGGGCGCCCGGCCTGGCTGCAGGAGGTGCCGGACCTGCACGGCAAGCCTTCGGTGGAGACGGTCTGGGAGCACCACTTCGACGAGGATTGAGGCGTCTCCTGTGGGTCCTGGCGGACCCGGCGAGGACCCGGGGGACAGGCCCTGGACAGGCCCTAGAACTTGACGAGCCCGAGGTGGCCGAGCCAGAGGAAGTACTCGGCCGAGGTGGCGACCAACAGGCCGAGGCCCTTCACCGCGAGCCCGACGGACTTGGGGAACCCCTGCGCCCGCGCGATCGCGGCCCCGAGGCCGTACCCGAGCAGCGGGCCCCCGGCGACCAGCGCGGCGTACGCCAGCCCGGCGGCCCCCGCGCCGGCGAGCCCGTAAGCCCCGAACACGAAGGCGATCAGCCCGATGTGCAGCAGCATCGGGGCCGCGAGCACCAGTTCGACGACGCCGAGGACGAGTGCGAGCCGGTGCCGCCGGTCGGCGGCGGGACGGGCGGGGGCCTGCGGTCCGGGGACGGTGGCGGCCATGCCGATCAACTCCTGGGGTGGCTCCGGTGGTTACGGATCCATCCTGTTCCACGGGTGGGGCGGCGGCCTGAGTACAGGTACTCAAACGCGACTGGGGAGCGGGGCCATGGGCCCCGCTCCCCAGCTCAGCGTTCAGTGCTCAGCGCATCCTGGTCAGCGCCTCAGCGCCACCACTGGACCGCCTTCTCGGCGTTGATGATGCCCGCGCCGTAGAAGCCGTTGTCGTCCGCGCCGCCCTCACAGGTGGCCTTCCACTGGCCGGCGCCGCCCGGGTTGAACTCGCCGGTCGGGCACGGGTGGGACTCGGCCTGGCTGGTCAGCATCTCGGTCAGCTCGTCCGGGCTGGCCCACGGGAAGGTGGAGGCCAGCAGCGCGACCACACCGGTGACGTGCGGGGTGGCCATCGAGGTGCCCTGCATGTAGCCGTACTTGTTGCCCGGGATGGTGGACAGGATTCGGCCGTCCTTGTCCGGGGTGACCGGGATCTGGTAGCGCTTGTCGCCACCCGGCGCGGCGACGGTCACGACGCCCTTGCCGTAGCTGGAGTAGTACGACTTGTCGCCGTTGACACCCACCGCGGAGACCGCGATGACGCCGGGCAGCTCGGTCGGCAGCGACAGGCAGTCGTTGGTGACCGGGCGGGTGCCGGGGGTGGTGTCGTCCGGGCTGGAGACGTCGGTGGTCTTGTGCGCCAGGTCGATGTTCTCGTTGCCCGCGGCGGCGACGTTGAGGACGCCCTTGCGCTGCGAGAACGCGACGGCCTTACGGACGGCGTCCGTGATCGCGGCCTGGTCCTTGTCGTTCTGGCAGTTGAACATCCACGGGTCGACGTAGTAGCTGTTGTTCGTCACCTTGAAGCCGTGCTCGCCGGCCCAGACGAAGCCGCAGATCGCGTTCTCCGGGTAGATCATGCCGGCGTCGTCGACGACCTTGACCGCGGCCAGCTTCACGTTCGGGGCGATACCGACGATGCCCTTGCCGTTCTTGGCGGCGGCGATGGTGCCGGCCACGTGGGTGCCGTGGTCGCTGGTGGTGGGCTGCCAGGCCTTCCAGTCGGTGTTCGTCTTGCCGTCGATGCAGGAGACCGACTGCGAGGCGTCGACGTTGGCGGCCAGGTCCTCGTGGGTGGCGTCGATGCCGGAGTCCAGCACGCCGACGGTGACGTTGCGGCTGCCGAGCGAGATCTTGTGCGCCTTGTCGACACCGATCTGGCGCATGTCCCACTGGTTGGCCTCGTACGGCTCCTGGCCGTCGGCGGCGGTGCCGGTGGGCTCGGCGGCGACGTCGGCCTTGCCCTGGTCGGAGGCGGTGATGCCCTTGGTGCGGCTGGCACCGACGGAGTCGACGCCCTTGGCCAGACGCAGCTTCTCCGCGAACTTGGTGTCGTTCGAGCGGGCGATCACGACGCCGATCTGCTCGTACGACTGGACCACGGTGCCGCCGAGGCCGGTGACGGCCTTCTCCACCTTCTGCACCTGGCCGTGGTTGGCCTTGGTGTTGACGACGTAGCTGAGCAGCGGACCGGTCGTCGAGTCGCCGGTGGGCGCCGCGACGGCGGTGCCGGCCGGCAGCGCGAGGGCGCCGGCGGTGGCGAGCACGACGCCCACCGCCGCGTACCGGGTCCGGCTGATCCGAGGAACTCTCATTGGGGTTGGCCCTCCCGAGTCGTCATGTGGCAGCTGCGGTGTGGCAGGTGCGCGGGGAATGACCGGACGCTAATGAATATTCGCTGATATGCGCAAGAGGTAGTCATCTAATCGTCACATCTCAACCAACATCGGAGGTTACGAGTCCGCAGCTCAACAAGCGCAACAGAGGCAAAGATTGTTAAAAAGTGATGGTTCGCTGACGAGCCGACGGACTCGAGCGCCTACGTCAGAGCGCGTACAGTCGACGGGCGTTGCCGGCGGCGACCATCCATGTCAGACGCTGCCCGTCCGCGGCCGAACAGGCCCCGTCCGCCTGCCAGTCGGCCAGCAGCGCGCCCAGTCCGTGCCGGAACTGAGCGGTGCCCACCAGGAACAGTTCGGGCAGCCCGTAGGCGTCGGTGGAGAACAGCAATTTGCCGAACGGCGCCAGTTCCAGCATCTCGCCGAGGACGGCTGCCACCCGCGGCCCGGTGTAGGAGGCGGTCAGCCCGAGGTCGGTGTACACCGTCGGGAAGGCCTGGGCCAGCCAGGCGGCCTGCCGGTGGTACGGGTAGGCGTGCAGCAGCACCAGCGGGACGCCGCTCGGCTCGGCGGCACGGACGAAGTCGGTCAGCAGGGACGGGTCGGCGCGGTGCAGGGTGAGGTCGGGATCGCCGAAGCCGGTGTGGAGTTGGATCGGCAGGCCGAACTCGGCGCAGACGTCCACGGCCGTCCAGAGCAGGTGGTGCAGCAGCACCGGGTCGGTCAGCCGGCCGCGTCCGCCGTGCAGCCAGGCTCCGGCGGCGGCCACCACGGCGGTGCGCGCGGGCCGTTCGGCCGGGGCCGCCAGGCCGTGCCGGTAGGCGAGCACCGACTTCACCGCGACCGCCCCGGTGACGGCCGCGGCGAGCGCCTCGCCGACGGCCCCGGGCCAGTCCTCGGCGCCGGCCGTGACCGCCTCGGCGACCGTCTCCAGCCGGACCACCTCGCGCACCACCGCCCCGGCGGCCTCGGCGAGTTCGGTCGGCGGCAGCAGCTCGTGGCCGGCCGCGGCGGTCAGCCCGGTGTCCACCAGGCAGGTGTCCAACCCGGCGGCCGCGAGCAGCCGCCGGGTGGCCTCGGCCGCGCCCAGCTCACGTCGGCGGGCCAGGTACTCGGCGGCCGGGGTGTGCGCGGGCAGGCCGAGCGCGGGCGGGCACCAGCGCCGCACCGCCAGGCCGAGCGCACTGTCGAAGGGCGAACAGCCGGGCGCGGGCGGGCGGTCGGACTCGGTGAGCAGCCCGGCCAGGGCGTCGTCGGCGAGCTCGGCCGCCACCACGCTGTGGCAGTGGTGGTCGACCAGCGCCGGATCCGGGGCGTGTCTCGGCCGGACCACCGGTCAGTACCGCCAGCGGGTGGCCGCGATCAACTCCTCGGACCCGACGGCCGCGTACTGCTCGGCCTCGGCCCGGCGCACCGCCAGCACCGCCTGGTAGAGCGGATCGCCGAGCGCCTCGCGCAGCACCGCCGAGCGCTCGTAGGCGGCGATCGCCTCGGCCGGGCTCTGCGGCAGCCGGGGCACCGTGCCGGGCTCGACGGTGGCCGGGTCCCCGGTGAACTCCGGCGGCAGCGCGCGGCGTTGCTCCAGCCCGGCGAAGCCGGCGGCGAGCACCGCGCCGACCGCGAGGTACGGGTTGGCGCTCGCGTCGAAGCACTTGACCTCGGCGTTCGCGGCGGCGGCGCGCTACCCGGTGGAGCCGGTGACCAGGCGCACCGCGGCCTCCCGGTTCTCCAGGCCCCAGCACTGGTAGGCCCCGGCCCAGCGCTGGGGCACCAGACGCAGGTACCCGGCCGGGCTGGAGCAGCCCAGCACCAGCAGTTCGGGCAGCGCCTCGAGCACCCCGGCGAGGAAGCCCTCGGCCTCGGCGGTCAGGCCGTGCGGCCCGGGGCCGCCGTGGCCGAGGTTGCGGCCGTCCCGCCAGAGGCTGAAGTGTAGGTGCCCGCCGTTGCCGACCCCGTCGGGCTCGACCACGGGGGCGAAGGAGACCCGCAGGCCGTGCTTGGCGGAGACGGCCCGGACGGTGTGCCGGACCAGCACGGCGGTGTCGGCGGCGCCGACCGGGCCCTCGGGGGCGACCGAGACCTCGAACTGGCCGGGGGAGTACTCGGGGTGGATCTGCAGCACGCTCAGCCCCTGCTCGCCGAGGGCGCGCAGGACGTCCCGCAGGTAGTCGGAGAGGTCGGTGAGCCGGTGCATCCCGTAGGCCGGGCCGTACGTCGGGTACTGCGGCGCCGCCTGCGGCGGGCCGTCCAGCGCGACCACCCACTCGACCTCGATGCCGGCCTTGAGGCTCAGCCCGCGCGCGGCCGCGGCGGCCTCCATCCGGCGGGCGAACAGCCGCTGGCACCCGGGGTGCGGGCCGCCGGCCTGGGTGTGACGGTCCCCCGGGGACCAGGCCCAGCCGGGCTGGGCGGCCAGCGGGACGATCCGGTCGACGTCGGGGTAGAGCCTCAGATCGCCGGTGGGGCCGCCGATGATCGGGCTGGTGGTGATGGCGTCGTCCGCGAGGAACACGTCGAAGCAGGGCGCGGTGCCGATGCCCCACTCGGCCGCGTGCACCAGGCCGCTGAGCGGCACGGCCTTGACCCGGGTGATGCCCGCGTTGTCCACCCAGGTGACGGCCACCGCCTCGACGGCGGCGGTGCGCAGCCGGTCGACGGCCTTCTCGGCCCGCGCGGCGCGCTCGGCCCGCGGGGGCAGCGCGACGGCGGCCGCGAGGGCGCCGTGGTCGGGCCGGTCGACCGGATCGGCGGCCTGGGCGCTGGCGGTTCCGATGCTCATGTCACCATGCTGCCCCGCCGATTGGGCTTCTGTAACTCCCCCATCGAGTGGTCGAAACGGACGGCCGTCCGCCCGTTCACCCGTTCGGGGCGAAGCGGGCGACCAGTTCCCCCGCCGTGATCCGCTCCAGGGCGTCCGGGGCGGCGTCCAGCGGGCCCGGGTGGAGCCGGTACAGCGTCCCGCTCGCCCCTTCCGGGACGGGTGCGTCGGCGTGCACCAGGGCCGCGAACGCCCTTGTGCCGGCGAGGCGTTCGGCGATCAGCCGGGCGGTGTCGTCGGCCGGCTGCTCGGTGCGGCGGTCGCTCTCGTACCGCCCGCGCGGCCGCTCGGCGAAGGCGGCCACCGGCTCGTCCGCGCCCCGGCGGTAGCGGCCCGGCCCGCGGCCGGTGCGGTCGCGCACCCACACCTCGTCGCTGTCGCCCCAGCGAAGACCGGCCCCGGTCCCCGAACGGTTTTCCGCCGACGCCCCCCTTCCTACCGGTGAGTAGCTTCGCTACAGTGGCCGGACACGCATCACCGCCGGGCTTCGGGAGCCGCACCGGCGGGGTCGCGGTCGCCGTGTCTGCGGCGGGCGTGCGGTGCGCTTTCACCGGCCGGTGCCGCGAACGGCGGCGGGCCGGGTTTCCCCCCTCGTATCAGGGTCGCTTCCTTCACCTTCGAGCGCCTGAGTACCACGGCACACCCCGCAGTTCGGCCGGAGCGGACCGGCCGCTGCCCGGGTGCTGCCGGAACCCGTCATCTCCCCAGCCCCCGCGCGTGAACCCTCCTCCGGCGGCGGCCGCCCCGTCACCGTCGACGGGTGCGGCGGCGTGCCCGCCGGGGCACGCGCGGGCCCTTCATGACTAGGAGTCAGGACATGGAGCGTCCCTTCCCCACCGTCGCCGTCGTCGGCCTCGGCACGATGGGTGCCGGCGTCGCGGTGGCGGTCGCCAGGAGCGGCCGCCGGGTGATCGGCATCGAGGCGACCGAGGACTCGGCCGCCCGGGCGCTGGCCCGGATCGAGGCGGCGACCGCGCACGCGGTCGACCGGGAGCGGATCACCGCCGAGGAGCGCACCGCGCTGCTGGGCCGGATCTCGGTCGGGCACGCGCTGGCGGCCGCCGCCGAGGCGGACCTGGTGATCGAGGAGGTGCCCGAGCAGCTGGAGCTGAAGCGGGAGGTCTTCGCCGAGCTGGACCGGATCTGCCCGGAGAGCACCGTGCTGGCCACCGGCACCACCGCGCTGTCGGTGACCCGGATCGCCGCCGCGACCGCCCGTCCGGAGCGGGTGCTGGGTCTGCACTTCTTCAACCCGGTGCACACCATGAAGCTGGTCGAGGTGGTCCGCACCGTGCTGACCTCCCCGCAGACCGCCGAGGACGCCGCCGCCTTCGCCCGCGACCTCGGCAAGGAGCCGGTGGCAGCCGGCGACCGGGCCGGCTTCGTGGTGAACGGCCTGCTGTTCGCGTACCTGAACCAGGCCGCGGCGATGTACGAGTCCAAGTACGCCTCGCGCGAGGACATCGACGCCGCGATGCGGCTCGGCTGCGGTCTGCCGATGGGCCCGCTGGCGCTGCTCGACCTGATCGGCGTCGACACCGCGCGCACCGTGCTGGAGGCGATGTACGAGCAGTCCCGCGACCGGCTGCACGCGCCCGCGCCGATCCTCGGCCAGCTGGTCGCGGCCGGGCTGCTGGGCCGCAAGTCCGGGCGCGGCTTCTACACCTACGAGGCGCCGGGCTCGTCCAAGCCGGTGGACGCGGCGACCGGGCCGGCCAAGCCGAAGGTGCCCGGCCGTACCGTCGACACCGTCGGCGTCTGCGGGTCGGGGACGATGGCCACCGGCATCGCCGAGGTCTTCGCCAAGGCCGGGCACCGGGTGCTGCTGGCCGCCCGCAGCCAGGAGAAGGCCGACCGGGCCAAGGCCCAGCTGGCCAGGTCGCTGGAGCGCTCGGTCGCCAAGGGCCGGCTGTCCGCCGAGCAGCGGGACGCCGCGCTGGAGCTGGTCACCCCGGTCGGCCAGTACACCGAGCTGGCGGACGTGGACCTGGTGATCGAGGCGGTCGCCGAGGACCTGGCGGTCAAGCGGGAGCTGTTCGCCACCCTGGACAAGATCGTCCGCCCGGGCGCGGTGCTCGCCACCACCACCTCCTCGCTGCCGGTGATCAGCTGCGCGACCGCCACCTCGCGGCCGCAGGACGTGATCGGCATGCACTTCTTCAACCCGGCCCCGGCCATGAAGCTGGTCGAGGTGGTCTCCACCGTGCTGACCGCCCCGGACGTCACCGCGACGGTGCTGGAGCTGACCGCCAAGGTCCGCAAGCACCCGGTGGAGTGCGGCGACCGGGCCGGCTTCATCGTGAACGCGCTGCTGTTCCCGTACCTGAACGACGCGGTGCGGATGCTCCAGGAGCACTACGCGACGGTGGACGACATCGACACCGCGATGAAGCTGGGCTGCGGCTACCCGATGGGCCCGTTCGAGCTGCTGGACGTGGTCGGCCTGGACGTGTCGCTGACCATCGAGCAGGTGCTGCACCAGGAGTTCCGCGAGCCGGGCCTGGCCGCGGCGCCGCTGCTGGAGCACCTGGTCGCGGCCGGCTGCCTGGGCCGCAAGACCGGCCGCGGCTTCCGCGACCACGCCCGCCGGTGACCACGCCGTCGCCCGCCGCCCGCCCCGGCTGGACCCCGGGGGCGGTGCCCGCGCGCTGGCCGAGACCGGCCGCGACCGGCCCGGTCGCGCCGGTGCGCCGGGGAAGGGCCGCGGACCCGCCGCCGGGGGCGTGTAGCGTTCCGGACATGGATCGGGTTCAGTCAGCCTCCCCGCAGCAATCCGCCGCACCGCGCGGCGCCGACCGGACGGCCTCCTCGGCCGGGGGCACCGGGCCGGACAGCGGGCCGGGCAGCCGCCGGGCGGCTGCGCAGCGCCAGCAGATGCGCCAGGACCTGGCCGCGGCCGCGATGGAGCTGTTCGCCTCGCAGGGCTACGAGGAGACCACGGTCGACCAGATCGCGGCGGCCGCCGGGGTGGCCCGGCGCACCTTCTTCCGGTACTTCCGGTCCAAGGAGGAGGCGATCTTCCCGGACCACGACGACACGCTCGTCCGGGTGGCCGACCTGCTGGCCAGCGCCGAGCCGGAGGAGCACCCGCTGGACGTGGTGTGCCGGGGCATCAAGGAGGTGCTGCGGATGTACGCCTCCACCCCGGGGGTGTCCGTCGCGCGGTACCAGCTGATCCGTCAGGTCCCGGCGCTGCGCGAACGCGAGATCGCCGTGGTGGCCCGGTACGAGCGGCTGTTCACCCGCTACCTGCTGGGCCGCTTCGACACCGGCGAGTCCATCCCGTCCGGCTGGCAGCGCGGCGGCGAGGACGACTCGATGCTGGCCGAGGTGTCGGCGGCGGCGGTCGTCGCGGCGCACAACCACGTGCTGCGGCGCTGGCTGCGGGCCGGCGGCCGGGGCGACGTGGAGGCGCAGCTGGACCACTCCTTCGAGGTGATCCGGCGGACCTTCTGGGCCGCCAGCGCGCCGGGGGCCAGACGCCGGGGCTCGGTGGTGGCACCGGGTGCCAGCGAGGCGCCAGGGAACGTGGTGGCGGAGAGCGCACTGAGTGCCAGCCCCGGAGGTGAGGTGCTCATCACAGTCGCCCGGACGGACGCTCCACTGGACGTAGTGGTGGATAGCATCCGGGCCGCGCTGAGTGGCGCCCGGGACGCCTAGGGCAGGTATTCACACAGGTCAGAGGCACATCGAGGGCCCGCGCCGAACAGTCGGCGCGGGCCCTTCGCGTACCCGCGCTACGCGCGTTTCGCCCCTTTCCGGGGCGTCGGAATTCCTGACACCCGGTGTCTTTACGAGTGGCACAGGGTGCCACTACCTTGTTACTCACCAGTCGCGGCGCCGCGGCTCCCCACCTCGGCGCGCCGTCGTCCGGCGTTCCCACACCCCGGGAGCAGTGCCAGCCCCCGCCCGGCCCACCGGGCGACAGCCTGACCACCAACCACCCACCTCAGCGAAGCCGGTGTCCGCTCCCGGCTCCCCCAGACGCCCTGTGACCCTCGCACAGGTACGCCTTCGGAGGCAGCCATGCAGGAAATCCTCGACGCGATCCTCAGCACCGACTCCACGTCGGCGGACTTCGCGGCCATCAAGCTCCCCGAGTCCTACCGGGCGGTCACGCTCCACAAGGACGAGGAGCAGATGTTCGCGGGCCTGGACAGCCGCGACAAGGACCCCCGCAAGTCCCTTCACCTCGACGAGGTGGCCCTGCCCGAGCTGGGCCCCGGCGAGGCCCTGGTCGCCGTCATGGCCAGCTCGGTGAACTACAACACCGTCTGGAGCTCGATCTTCGAGCCGGTCTCCACCTTCGGCTTCCTGGAGCGCTACGGCCGGCTGTCGCCGCTGACCGAGCGCCACGACCTGCCGTACCACGTCCTCGGTTCCGACCTCGCGGGCGTGGTGCTGCGCACCGGAGCCGGCGTCAACTCCTGGAAGCCGGGCGACGAGGTCGTCGCGCACTGCCTCTCGGTCGAGCTGGAGTCCCCGGACGGCCACAACGACACGATGATGGACCCGGAGCAGCGCATCTGGGGCTTCGAGACCAACTTCGGCGGCCTGGCCCAGATCGCCCTGGTGAAGACCAACCAGCTGCTGCCCAAGCCGAAGCACCTCACCTGGGAGGAGGCCGCCTCCCCCGGCCTGGTCAACTCCACCGCCTACCGCCAGCTGGTCTCGCGCAACGGCGCCGGCATGAAGCAGGGCGACAACGTGCTGATCTGGGGCGCCAGCGGCGGCCTCGGCTCGTACGCCACCCAGTACGCCCTGGCCGGCGGCGCCACCCCGATCTGCGTGGTCTCCAGCGAGGCCAAGGCCGACATCTGCCGCGCCATGGGCGCCGAGGCGATCATCGACCGCTCGGCCGAGGGCTACCGGTTCTGGAAGGACGAGAACAACCAGGACCCGCGCGAGTGGAAGCGCCTGGGCTCCAGGATCCGCGAGTTCACCGGCGGCGAGGACGTGGACATCGTCTTCGAGCACCCGGGCCGCGAGACCTTCGGCGCCTCGGTGTACGTCACCCGCAAGGGTGGCACCATCGTCACCTGCGCCTCCACCTCCGGCTACATGCACCAGTACGACAACCGGTACCTGTGGATGTCGCTCAAGCGGATCGTCGGCTCGCACTTCGCCAACTACCGCGAGGCCTTCGAGGCCAACCGCCTGGTCGCCAAGGGCAAGATCCACCCGACCCTGTCCAAGGTCTACTCCCTGGAGGAGACCGGCCAGGCCGCCCTCGACGTGCACCACAACAAGCACCAGGGCAAGGTCGGCGTGCTCTGCCTCGCCCCCGAGGAGGGCCTGGGCGTGCGCGACGACGAGTTCCGCGCCCAGCACATCGACGCCATCAACCGCTTCCGGAACGTGTGAGACGGCTCCGATGACTGAACCCCAGAAGCGCGACCGCCCCTGGCTGATGCGCACCTACGCCGGCCACTCCACCGCGAGCGACTCCAACGCGCTCTACCGGCGGAACCTGGCGAAGGGCCAGACCGGCCTGTCCGTCGCCTTCGACCTGCCGACCCAGACCGGCTACGACTCCGACCACATCCTCGCCCGTGGCGAGGTGGGCCGGGTCGGCGTCCCGGTCGGCCACGTCGGCGACATGCGCACCCTGTTCGACGGCATCCCGCTCGAACAGACCAACACCTCCATGACGATCAACGCCACCGCGATGTGGCTGCTGGCGCTCTACCAGGTGGTCGCCGAGGAGCAGGGCGCCGACATCGCCAAGCTCACCGGCACCACCCAGAACGACATCGTCAAGGAGTACCTGTCGCGCGGGACGCACGTCTTCCCGCCCGGCCCGTCGGTGCGCCTGATCACCGACATGATCGCCTACACGGTCGGCAACATCCCCAAGTGGAACCCGATCAACATCTGCAGCTACCACCTGCAGGAGGCCGGGGCCACGCCCGTCCAGGAGATCGCCTACGCGATGTGCACCGCCGTCTCGGTGCTCGACGCGGTCCGCGACTCCGGGCAGGTGCCGGCCGAGCGGATGGGCGACGTGGTCGCCCGGATCTCCTTCTTCGTGAACGCCGGCGTGCGCTTCGTCGAGGAGATGTGCAAGATGCGCGCCTTCGCCCAGCTCTGGGAGAAGGTCACGCTGGAGCGCTACGGCGTCACCGACCCCAAGCAGCGCCGCTTCCGCTACGGCGTCCAGGTCAACTCGCTGGGCCTGACCGAGGCGCAGCCGGAGAACAACGTCCAGCGGATCGTCCTGGAGATGCTGGCCGTCACCCTCTCCAAGGACGCCCGCGCCCGGGCCGTCCAGCTGCCCGCCTGGAACGAGGCGCTCGGCCTGCCCCGCCCGTGGGACCAGCAGTGGTCGCTGCGGATCCAGCAGGTGCTGGCGTACGAGTCGGACCTGCTGGAGTACGGCGACATCTTCAACGGCTCCGAGGTGATCGAGGCCAAGACCGCCGAGCTGCTGGCCGGTGCCGAGGCCGAGATCGCCAAGGTGCTGGAGATGGGTGGGGTGATTCCGGCCGTCGAGTCCGGCTACCTCAAGTCCAACCTGGTCGCCTCGCACGCCGCCCGCCGGGCCCGGATCGAGTCCGGCGAGGACAAGATCGTCGGGGTCAACTGCTTCGACACCACCGAGCCCAGCCCGCTCACCGCCGACCTCGACACCGCGATCATGGTGGTCGACCCGGCTTCCGAGCGCTCCGTGCTCGCCGCCCTGGAGGCCTGGCGCGGACAACGCGACGAGGCCGCCGCCCAGGAGGCGCTGGCCGAGCTCAAGGCCGTCGCCGCCACCGAGGCCAACCTGATGCCGACCACGCTCGCCTGCGCCCGCGCCGGGGTCACCACCGGCGAGTGGTCCTTCGCCCTGCGCGAGGTCTTCGGCGAGTACCGCGCCCCCACCGGTGTGGGCGGCGCGCCCGTCGCCGTGGCCGCCGAGCCCGGCGGGGAGCTGGAGCAGGTCCGCGCCGCGGTCGCCGCCACCGCCGAGGAGCTGGGCGCCGGCAAGCTGCGCCTGCTGGTCGGCAAGCCCGGCCTGGACGGACACTCCAACGGCGCCGAGCAGATCGCCGTCCGGGCCCGCGACGCCGGGTTCGAGGTGGTCTACCAGGGCATCCGCCTCACCCCGGAGCAGATCGTCTCCGCCGCCGTCGCGGAGGACGTGCACTGCGTGGGCCTGTCCATCCTCTCGGGCGCGCACGCCGAGCTGGTACCCGACGTCCTGAAGCGGCTGCGCCGCGCCGGGGTGGAGGATGTCCCGGTGATCGTGGGTGGCATCATCCCGGCAGCGGACGGCGAGGCCCTCAAGGCCGCCGGCGTCGCCGCCGTGTTCACCCCGAAGGACTTCGGCATCACGACCATCATCGGCCGGATCGTGGACGAGATCCGGCTGGCCAACAAGCTCCAGCCGTGGACGCCCGCACCGACCGCGGCCACGAACTGACCAGCTGACCAGCTGACCACTGGGAAGGAACTGAACCACCCTCATGACTGTGAACCGTCTTCGCCCGCGCCGCTCCTGCCTCGCCGTACCGGGCAGCAACCCGCGCTTCCTGGAGAAGGCCCAGGGCCTGCCGGCCGACCAGGTCTTCCTCGACCTGGAGGACGCCTGCGCCCCCCTGGTCAAGGAGAGCGCCCGCCACAACATCGTCGACGCGCTCAACAACGGCGACTGGGGCGACAAGACCAAGGTCGTCCGGGTCAACGACTGGACCACCCACTGGACCTACCGCGACGTGATCACCGTGGTCGAGGGCGCCGGCCCCAACCTGGACTGCATCATGCTCCCCAAGGTCCAGGACGCCGAGCAGGTCAAGGCGCTCGACCTGCTGCTCACCCAGATCGAGAAGACCATGGGCTTCGAGGTCGGCAAGATCGGCATCGAGGCGCAGATCGAGAACGCCAAGGGCCTGATCAACGTCGACGCCATCGCCGAGGCCTCGCCCCGGCTGGAGACCATCATCTTCGGCCCCGCCGACTTCATGGCCTCGATCAACATGAAGTCCCTGGTGGTCGGCGAGCAGCCGCCCGGCTACCCGGCCGACGCCTACCACTACATCCTGATGCGCATCCTGATGGCCGCCCGCGCCAACGACCTGCAGGCGATCGACGGCCCGTACCTGCAGATCCGCAACCAGGAGGGCTACCGCGAGGTCGCCGGCCGCTCCGCCGCCCTCGGCTTCGACGGCAAGTGGGTGCTGCACCCGGACCAGGTCGCCGCCGCGAACGAGATCTACTCGCCCTCGCAGGAGGACTACGACCACGCCGAGCTGATCCTCGACGCGTACGACTACTGCACCTCCGAGGCGGGCGGCGCCAAGGGCTCCGCGATGCTCGGCGACGAGATGATCGACGAGGCCAGCCGCAAGATGGCCCTGGTCATCGCCGGCAAGGGCCGGGCCGCCGGCATGCAGCGCACCACCAAGTTCGAACTGCCCGACACCGACAAGAAGGCGGGGGCCTGACCTCATGCAGTTCGGACGCACCTACGAGGAGTTCGAGGTCGGCGCGGTCTACAAGCACTGGCCCGGCAAGACGGTCACCGAGTACGACGACCACCTCTTCTGCCTGCTCACCATGAACCACCACCCGCTCCACATGGACACCAACTATGCGGAGAAGACGACGGACTTCGGCAAGAACGTCGTGGTGGGCAACTACATCTACTCGCTGCTGCTCGGCATGTCCGTCCCGGACGTCTCCGGCAAGGCGATCGCCAACCTGGAGATCGAGTCGCTGCGCCACATCGCGCCGACCTTCCACGGCGACACCATCTACGGCGAGACCACCGTCCTCGACAAGTGGCCGTCCAAGTCCAAGGACGACCGCGGCATCGTCTACGTCGAGACCAAGGGGTACAAGCAGGACGGCACGGTCGTCTGCATCTTCCGCCGCAAGGTGATGGTGCCGACCGCGACGTACATCAAGGAGCGCGGCGGCGAGCAGCCCGGCCGTCCCGAGCCCCTCTCCTAGCCCCTCCTCATAGATAGGCCCCGGACGGGGAGGCCGCCGTCATCGGCCGACCCCCACCCGGACGGGGGCCCTGCTGTCGCAGCCACGCCTGCAGGGCCCCCGGCAATCCCCCCCGGCCGTTCCGGGGGACCGCAGACCTTCCCAGCCCCTCAGACCTTTCCGGAGCCGCACGATGGGACGCCTCGCACAGACCGACGGCCTCACCGAGATCCAGCGGGACATCCTCGCCACCGTGCGGGATTTCGTCGACAAGGAGATCATTCCGGTCGCGACCGAGCTGGAGCACAAGGACGAGTACCCGACCGCCATCGTCGAGGGCATGAAGCAGCTCGGGCTCTTCGGCCTCACCATCCCCGAGGAGTACGGCGGCCTCGGCGAGTCCCTGCTCACCTACGCCCTGGTGGTCGAGGAGATCGCCCGCGGCTGGATGTCGGTCTCCGGCATCGTGAACACCCACTTCATCGTGGCGCACATGATCAACGCCCACGGCACCCAGGAGCAGAAGGACTACTTCCTGCCGAAGATGGCCGCCGGCGAAATCCGCGGCGCCTTCTCGATGTCCGAGCCCGGCCTCGGCTCCGACGTTTCGGCCATCTCCACCAAGGCGGTCAAGGACACTGGGGGCACCTCCCGGCCGGAGGCTGGGGGAGAGTTCTACGTCCTCAACGGCCAGAAGATGTGGCTCACCAACGGCGGCACCTCCACCCTGGTCGCGGTCCTGTGCAAGACCGACGAGGGCGGCAACACCCCGTACAAGAACATGACCACCTTCCTGATCGAGAAGACGGCCGGCTTCGGCCCGAACCCGACCGTCCCGGGCCTCACCGTGCCCGGGAAGATCGAGAAGATGGGCTACAAGGGCGTCGACACCACCGAGCTGGTGCTGCAGGACGTGCGGATTCCGGCCGACCGCATCCTCGGCGGCGTCCCGGGCCGCGGCTTCTACCAGATGATGGACGGCGTCGAGGTCGGCCGCGTCAACGTCGCCGCCCGCGGCTGCGGCGTCGCCCGCCGCGCCTTCGAGCTCGGCATCTCCTACGCCCAGCAACGCTCCACCTTCGGCAAGAAGATCGCCGAGCACCAGGCGATCCAGTTCAAGCTCGCCGAGATGGCCACCAAGGTCGAGGCCGCCCACCAGATGATGGTGATGGCCGCCCGCAAGAAGGACAGCGGCGAGCGCAACGACCTCGAGGCCGGCATGGCCAAGTACCTGGCCTCCGAGTACTGCAAGGAGGTCGTCGAGGACGCCTTCCGCATCCACGGCGGCTACGGCTTCTCCAAGGAGTACGAGATCGAGCGCCTCTACCGCGAGGCCCCGATGCTGCTCATCGGTGAAGGAACTGCGGAGATCCAGAAGATGATCGTCGGACGCCGGCTCCTGGAGGAGTACCGGATCGCCGAGTGATCACGGGGCCGTCCTCGTCGACGGACGTCCTGGACGGACGTCGACGGACGGGACGACCCCCTCTCGAACCGCCGGTCGACGGGCGTGCGGGCCCGTCCCGGCTGAGCGCCGTGCCCCGTCACGGACCCGGCCTGGTCCGCCTGGGTCCGGCACGGCCCTCCGGAAAGCGGCCGCAGGGCGTACAGCTGCAGCAACACGCCCTGCGGCCGCTTCCGTACACCTTCTTCCGGCCGCTACGGCCCGTGTCCCCCATCGGGTTCCGACCACGCCCCCGCTGAGACAAGAGTCACCAGCCGCGTCCGGTCCCTTGGGAACCGGACCGGGGCGAGCTACGGTCGTACAGGTGGGATGCGCATACGCGCTCCCACCGGACACATGAACGAGCAGGCGGGTTGCCCACCCACCGTGTGCTCCCGATAGCATCCACCGGGACAGCAAGCCGTCCCTCTATTGCCGATCCCGCGGTGGCCCCCGTCCAGCGGCCATGATCCCCCGCGACAAAGGTCTTCGATGCCCATCAGCCCGTCCCCTCACACCTCCGTCACGGACCGCGATGCCCTCGCAGCCCCGGCGGCCGGTCGGCGACCCCACGTGACCATCGCGCGCGGAGCCACCCCCTGGTTCGTCCCCACCCTCGCCACGGCAGCCGTGACCACCGCCCTCACCCGGCGTAGCGGCAAGTGGGCCCTGGCTGCGGTTCCGGCCTGCGCGCTCAGCGCGGGCATGCTGTGGTTCTTCCGCGACCCCGAGCGTGAGATCGGCACGGGCAGAGTGATCTCCCCCGCCGACGGCGTGGTGCAGAGCATCGACGCCTGGCCGGACGGCCGCACCCGGGTGGCGATCTTCATGAGCCCGCTCAACGTCCACGTCAACCGCGCGCCCCTGCCGGGCACGGTGACGTCGGTGGAGCACGTGGCGGGCGGCTTCGTGCCGGCGTTCAACAAGGACAGCGACCAGAACGAGCGGGTCGTCTGGCACTTCGACACCGAGCTCGGCGACATCGAGATGGTGCAGATCGCGGGGGCCGTGGCCCGTCGCATCGTGCCGTACGTGGCCGCCGGAACCAAGGTCGAGCAGGGCGACCGGATCGGTCTGATCCGGTTCGGGTCCCGGGTCGACACCTACCTGCCGGCCGGCGTCGAGGTCGGCGTCGAGGTCGGCCAGAAGACCACAGCCGGGGTGACGCGCCTTGACCGTGACTGATCCTGAGACAATCGTCGGCCTGGACGACGAGGAGACGGCCCTGCGCCGTCGCCGCTGGGCACGTGACCGCGAGTTGCGCGCCCCGCGCTCTCCGCAGCACCTGTCCACCGCCGACTTCCTGACCCTGGGGAACGCCGTCTGCGGCTTCCTGGCGATCTACTCGATCACCACCGGGGTCCTGGTCCCGCACATCACCAACCCGGACGCCGTTCCGGACCGGCACAGCGCCGCCACCGCGGTGACGCTGCTGCTGATCGGCTCGATGTGCGACCTCTTCGACGGCCTGGTGGCGCGGAAGCTCCGCTCCTCCGCCCTCGGAGCGGAACTCGACAACCTGGCCGACCTGATCAGCTTCGGCATCGCGCCGGCCTACTTCGTCGCGGTGTGGGGCATGGTCTCCCAGGGCTCCAACACCAAGCTCTCGGCGCTGATCGCGCTGACCGTGCTGCTGGCGGTGGTCCTGCGCCTGGCCCGCTTCTCGGCCGTCAAGATGCGGCCGGGCGTGTTCCAGGGCATGCCCTGCCCGATGGGCGCGATGACGGTCATCGCCATCGTGCTGCTCGACCCGCCGTTCCTGCCCGGTCTGCTCGCCATCTTCGGCGCCGCGTACCTCATGGTCAGCCGGATCGAGTACCCGAAGCCCCAGGGGCTGCTGGCCACCGCCACGCTCTGCTGGATCGTCGTCTCCATCGGCTGCCTGGCGGCCTGGGCCACCGGCCTGCCCGGCGGCGACACCCTGATGCACGTGGGCGCCTTCGCCCAGATCACGCTCGCGGCGATGGCGCCGCTGCTGGTCATCCGGCGCAAGGTCGGCCAGAAGGTCGGCGACGTCCGCGCCCGGCGGGCGGAGTCGCGGCTCGGCTGAGTCTCCCGAGATGTGTGAAGGGCCCGGAACCTGATGGTTCCGGGCCCTTCCTCGTTTCCGGGTCCGCTACGCGCCGCCGGTGTGGACGCTGAAGGCGGAGCGCCGGGCCGCCCGGGCCACGCCCGGGTCCGGGTGCACGCCCGAGACCGCCGTCAGCACCGAGGCCGCCCGCGGGTGCCCCGACTGCCGGGCCCGGGCGAACAGCCGCACCGGGTCGCCCGCCGAGGCGCCCTCGACGTGGCCCACCAGCAGCTCCGTCTCGCCGTGGTCCAGCACCGCGGCTGCGGTGTCCACCCACAGCCAGGCCGCGTCCTCCGCGCCCAGCACGTCCGCCGGGGAGACGCCCTCGTCCGAGCGCTCCGCCAGCCACAGCAGCGCGTACGGGCGCAGCACCGGCTCGTCCGCCGAGGCGCGGACCGCCTGCTCGGCCGGTCCGCCGGCCACCCGCAGCGCCTCGAAAGCGAGTCCGCGCACCAGCGCGTCGTCGCCCTGGGCGGCCTCCAGCAGCTCGGCCACCGCGCGGTCCGCCGGACGGGCCGCCACCCAGGCGCGGAACTCGGCCCGGGCCGGGCCCGGCGAGTAGTCCGCGCAGGCGTTCAGCAGCTCGAAGGCGCTCTGCTCGATGTGCCCGGCCGCGGTCTGGGCGACCGTGCAGATCTCCTCCAGCTTCGCCCGCACCGCCCAGTGGCCCAGCGGGGACAGCTCGGCGGCATCGTTGCGGCGCACCACGGCGCCGACCGCCGCCAGGCCGTCCAGCATCCAGTCCAGGACGGCGGCCACGTCGGAGGGCGCGGCCGGGGTGTCGATCTGCGGCTCGCGGCAGGTGCCGCGGACGGCGGAGACGGCCGAGGCCGCGTGCGGTACCGGGGACATGCCCGGGCCGCCGAGGGCCGCGCCGACCCGGCGCTCGTCCAGGCCGCGGCGCAGCAGCTCCAGCAGCTCGCTCTCGGCCACCGGGCCGTCCACCAGGTGCAGGAAGGACAGCAGCTGGGGGGCCTGGTCCACGGCCTGCCCGGCCAGCACGGCGAACACGCCGCGCAACGCGGCGGGCGGCACCGGGGCGAGCAGCGTCCAGGCGTCGAAGAGCCCGGACCAGCCGCGCACCACGGCCTCGTCGTCGTGCTCCCAGGCGTGCAGGCGCCAGCCGGGGCCGGCCCCGCCGTCCCTGGCCTCCACCAGGCCGACCAGCAGCGCCTGCCCCCATGCCTTGGCGGCGGCGCCGACCGTCATGGCCAGCGCCCGGCCCGCCGCACGGGCGTCCTCCGGGAGCAGCTCGCCACGCTTGTCGACCTCATCCAGTTCACCGGCCCAACGGGCGATCCGGACGGCGTCCACCAGCATCCGGCGGGCCAGCGGCGCGAGCTCGGCCGGCGCGGGGAAGCCCTCCGGCATGGGAACCCGGCCCCGTCCGGGCGCCGGCGCGGGCCCTCGTCGCCGGGGTACACCGGCCCCGCCCGGCCTGCCACCGGAAGGTCGGGGGGCCGTACCGGGGAGACGGGTCACCGTCGCACCGGTACCGATCGTCGGCGGGAGCGGGGCATCACGGTCGCGCGGGTTCCGAGACGTCACGTCGAGCAGTCTTCCCCTTGTACCGGCCTTCTGTCACATCCGGTTGTCCGTACGACCGGGCGACCGGGGACGGCACCTCCGCAAGATCGGGCAACAGAGGCAAACCGCCTGGCCGGAAACGTGTGGCGGGGCCATGCCAGGGTCGCGCCGGGTCGTCGCGGTGCTCGCTCGCCCGGTCACGCTGCGTGTCGGGACGGGGGTGTGCGGGGCCGCGGTGGGTGGGAATCCGGCCAGGCGGCATGTGTCGGCCGGGCGGGAGTTCGGCACCAGAAGTCGGCGGGGCCGACTTCTGGTGCGCGCGCGGGAACGGCGGGCGGGCGTGAACCGGACAGCGAATCGAACGGGGTCCGCGCGGGCGGCTGCGGACCGCGGGGAGAACCCGCAACCGCCCCGGGCCGACGGTGCGGCCCGGGGCGGGGGTGCCGGCGTTGGGGTGACGGGGCGGGGGTGCCGGCGTTGGGGTGACGGGGCGGGGGTGCCGGCGTGGGGGTGACGGGGCGGGGGTGCCGGCGTGGGGGTGACGGGGCGGGGGTGACGCGTGAGAAGTCGGGTGGGTCGACTTCTCGCGTTCAGGGCCGATGTCGGCCCCGAGGTGAGCCCCGGCCGGGTCAGAGGAGGGGGGTGAGCCAGCGGCGGAGGAGTTCGGTGTAGTGGTCGGGGGCGGAGTTCCACAGCGCGGCGTGGCCGGCTCCCGGGAAGGTCTGGAGGTTGACCACGTCGGGGCGGGCGGCGGCGAGGCGCTGGACGGTACTGAAGGGCGCGATCCGGTCGCTGGGGCTGTGCAGCACCAGGGTGGGGGCGTGCAGGTCCGCGCCCTCGGCGAGGCGGGAGAAGTCGGCCAGGTCGACCCCGGTGCGGCCCTCGGCGGCAAGGGCGCCCAGTTCGGCGGCGACACCGGTGAAGCCGGCCCGGGCGGCGTCGCGGCGGGCGGAGGCGGGGAGGTCGAGGACGGGCGAGTCGAGGATCAATCCGCTGACGGCGTGGGCCCAGGCCGAGCGGGCCGCCGTGTGCAGGACCGTGGTGGCGCCCAGCGACCAGCCGTAGAGGATCACCCGGCCCGCGCCGTGGTCGAGCGCCAGCCGTATCGCCGACTCGATGTCGCGCCACTCGGTCGCGCCGAAGTGGCTGAGCCCGTCCGGGGAGGCGGGGGCGCCCTCGTCGCCGCGGTAGGTGACGGCCAGGACGGGCAGGCCGAGGCGGTCGAGCACCGGAAGGACCGGCAGGGTCTGCTGGCGGTCGGCCTCGGTGCCGTGGACCAGGATCACCCAGGTGCCGCGCTTGCCGCCGAGGTGCCAGGCGGGGAGGGGGCCCAACTCGCCGTCGGCGCTGGTGTCTGCGAAGGCGAGGCCTAGCGCCTCGGTGGGGTCGCCGAGCAGGACGCGGGGGGTGAAGCGGACCTCGGTGCCGGGCGTGAGGGTGCCCCGGTCGGCGCGGACCAGCCGCCGGGTGACGCCCTGCTCGTCGCTGTGCAGGATCTCCTCGACCACCGCGTGCCCGCCGCCCTCCCACTCCACGGCCCAGCGGCCGCGCCGCAGGCTCTCCGGGCGGCGGGTGAAGGTGACCCGGCCGGCGGCGAGGGTCTGCACCAGGATGGGACCGGACCCCTCCTCCACGGGCGCCCCCGTCCCCGCCCCCGGATGGACTATCCGCTCGGAGGCCCGGCGGCCGATCGCCACGACGATCCCGGCCCCGACGGCGGCGGCCGCCACAACGGCTGCGGTTCCCCAACGCATATCGTTCCCCGCTCTGCTTCACGGACCGGACGGTGTTCGTACACCAGTTCACCGCAGCCGCGTGCCCCCGGCCACCGGGCTGGGCCGTCCGGGGCATGCGGGAGCAGAGGGGAAAGGGGATCGTCAGACCGGGACGGCCGTCTGCTGGGCGGCGAGGAGGTGCCAGAACCGGGGGATGAGGGGCCCGGCAGGGGTGTGGGGGCCGCTGGGAGTGCCCCAGTGGGTGGGGACGTGGTGCTCCTGCTGGAGGAGGGGCAGGACGGCGGCCAGGTCGGGTTCGGGGACGGGGACGAGGCGGGCGAGGGCACGGAGGTGGGGTTGCCAGCGGCCGGCGACGCACTGGCGCAGGAGCCGGTCGAGGGCCTCGGCGCGGCCGGTGGCCTCGACGAGCTCGGTCAGCCGCAGGCCCAGGACCTGGGCGAGGGCGTGGGTCTGGTCCGGGTCGCCGTCCCAGTGGCCGGTCAGTTCGGCCTCCTGGTACGTGGGCAGGAGCATGCCGACGCGCTCGGCGACGGCCTCCTGGCCGAGCTCCCGGGCGATGCGGTGGTCCCTCAGACGCGTCGGGCGGGCGCCCAGCAGGTCGGCGGCGGGGCACCAGAGGGCGCGGGCGAGGGCGATGAACTCGGCCTCGCCGGGGCGCAGGTCGCCGTTCTCCCAGGCGAGGACGTGGCCGGACAGCAGCCGCACACCGTGGGCGGCCATGCCCTCGGCGACCTGTTCCGGGGTCAGGCCGAGGCCGACCCGGTGGGCGCGGGCGGCCTCGGGTGAGAACGGCACCGGGGGCGGGGCGGCGACGGGGGTCTTTCTGCGGCGCATGGCACCGAACGGTAGGTGCGGCCCTCGCCGCGCCCCCAGCCGCCGAACACACGAAGCGGAGCCGACGAGGCCTCCACCGCGCTGGGCGATCGCACAGCACGACACCCGGTACACCGTGTGACCAACCCCTCCGAGGCCTCGGTTGACGCACGGATCGGCCGCGTGATGGGATCCTCGGGCCAAACGGAGGCATGGAGAGGAAGCCGGTGCGAGTCCGGCGCGGTCCCGCCACTGTCACCGGGGAGCACGCTCGGAAGGTGCCACGGCGGACCGTCAGTCATTGCTGGCAGGCTGCTGGAAGGCTCCGGGGGTGCGTCCGACCCGGAAGCCAGGAGACTCTCGCCCCCGGTACGTCGATCCAGGGCGCGGACCCTGAGTGAGGACACGCACGCGATGCAGGCTGCCCCGCCCCGTCCGACTCCGAGCTGCCCGCCGTCGTGCGCCCGCTGACCCGCGCCGCCGCCTTCGCGCTGGGCGCCGTCGCGGGCTACGCCGCCGACGCCCGCTTCGCCGACCCCCGCCGCGGCCACCCGGTCGCCCTCTTCGGCACCGCCGCGACCCGCCTGGAGCGCCGCCTGTGGCGCGACGACCGTGCGGCCGGGACGGCGTACACGGCGCTGTGCGTGGGCGCGGTCGCGGCCGGCGCGCTGGCCCTGGACCGTACGGTGGGCCGCCGTCCGCTGGGCCGGGCGGCACTGGCCGCGGCGGCGACCTGGACGGTGCTCGGCGGCACCTCGCTGACCCGGGAGGCGCGCACCATCGGCCGCTCGCTCACCGCAGGCGATCTGACGGCCGCCCGGGAGCGGCTGCCGCACCTGTGCGGGCGGGACCCGAGCGCGCTGGACGGGCAGCAGATCGCCCGCGCGGTGGTCGAGTCGGTGGCCGAGAACACTGCGGACGCCGTGGTGAACGCGCTGGTCTGGGGCGCCCTGGCGGGCACGCCGGGGCTGCTGGCCTTCCGCGCGGTGAACACCCTGGACGCCATGGTGGGCCACCGCTCGCCCCGCTACGCCCGCTTCGGCTGGGCCTCGGCCCGGCTGGACGACGTCGCCGGCTGGCCGGGCGCCCGGCTGACCGCGCTGCTGACGGTGGCCGCCGCGCCCGAACCCCGTACCGCCTGGCGGGTCTGGCGCCGGGACGGCTCCGCGCACCCGAGCCCGAACGCGGGCCAGGCCGAGTCGGCCTTCGCCGGCGCGGTGGGCGTACGCCTGGGCGGGACGCTCCGGTACCCGCACGAGCCGAAGGGCGCGCCGGTGCCGAAAGCGACGAGCGACGAGCGAGCGGTGGCGGCGCCCCCGGCCGAAGGCGGGGGGAGAGTGCCGGAGAGTGGGCCCCTCCTGTCCGAGGGCGGGCAAGGAGGGCGAACGTCGGCACCGGATCAGGAGCGCCCGGAGGCGAGTGCGGAGTCACGTGAGCGGGTGGAGCACCGGCCGGTGCTGGGCGAGGAGTTGCGCCCGGTGACGGTGGACGACATCGAGCGGGCCTGCACGCTGTCCCGGCGGGTGACCGCGCTGGCGCTGGGTACGACGGTCGCGGGGCACGTCCTGCTGCGGCTTCTGATGAGAAGGGGTAGGGCGTGAGCGAGCGAAGCATGGGGGTCCCCCCGGCCGGAGGCTGGGGGGAAGGTGGGCGCGTGAAGAACGCGCTGCTGGTCGCCGGGACGACCTCGGACGCGGGCAAGAGCGTGGTGACGGCCGGGATCTGCCGCTGGCTGGCCCGCCAGGGCGTGCACGTCGCGCCGTTCAAGGCGCAGAACATGTCGCTGAACTCCTTCGTCACCACCGACGGCGCCGAGATCGGCCGTGCCCAGGCGATGCAGGCGCAGGCCGCCCGGGTGGAGCCGGAGGCGGCGATGAACCCGGTGCTGCTCAAGCCCGGCGCGGACGGCCGCAGCCAGGTGGTGCTGCTCGGCAAGCCGGTGGCCGAGGTCGGCGCGCTGGACTACCGCGAGCGCAAGCCCGTCCTGCTGGAACGCGCCCTGGAGTGCCTGGCGGACCTGCGCCGCCGCTTCGACGTGGTGGTCTGCGAGGGTGCCGGCTCGCCCGCCGAGATCAACCTGCGCGACCGCGACATCGCCAACATGGGCCTGGCCACCGCCGCCGGGCTGCCCGTCGTGGTGGTCGGCGACATCGACCGCGGCGGGGTGTTCGCGGCGATGTACGGGACGCTGGCGCTGCTGTCGGCCGAGGACCAGCGGCACGTGGCCGGCTGGTTCGTCAACAAGTTCCGCGGCGACGCGCGGCTGCTGGCGCCCGGACTGGAGATGCTGCACGGGCTGACCGGCCGTCCGGTGCTGGGCACGCTGCCGATGCTGCCGGGGCTGTGGCTGGACGCCGAGGACTCGCTCGACCTGTCGACGGTGGTGGACCGGGTGGACGGCCGCGGACCGGTCGGGGCCGACGTGCTGCGGGTGGCCGTGGTGCGCTTCCCCCGGCTGTCCAACTTCACCGACGTGGACGCGCTGGCGCAGGAGCCGGGCGTGCTGGTCCGCTGGGCGACCCGGCCCGAGGAGCTGGCCGACGCCGACCTGGTGGTGCTGCCCGGTACCCGGGCCACCGTGGCGGACCTCGCCTGGCTGCGCGAACGCGGCTTGGAGCCGGCGCTGAAGGCGCGGGCCGCGGCCGGGCTGCCGATCCTCGGGGTCTGCGGCGGGTACCAGATGCTGGCGCGCTCGATCGACGACGAGGTGGAGTCCAGGGCGGGCGTCGTCGACGGGCTCGGGCTGCTGCCGACCCGGGTGCGCTTCGGCGCCGAGAAGGTACTCGCCCGTCCGGTCGGCGAGGCGTACGGGCAGCGGGTCGTGGGCTACGAGATCCACCACGGGGTCATCGCGGTCGAGGGCGGGGACGGGTTCATCTCCGATGACACCGGGCGGAGCCTGGACGGCTGCCGGGTCGGCTCGGTCTGGGGCACCACCTGGCACGGCGCGTTGGAGAACGACGGCTTCCGCCGCGAACTCCTGTGCGAGGTCGCCGAGTTGGCGGGCCGCGCGTTCGTGCCGGCGCCGGACACCTGCTTCGCCGACGCGCGCGAGGCCCGGCTGGACCGGCTGGGCGACCTGATCGAGGAGCACGCGGACACCGACGCGTTGTGGAAGCTGATCGAGGGCGGGGTGCCGGCGGCCGGATCGCTGCCGTTCCTGGCGCCCGGAGCACCTGGGAGTGACGCATGACCGACGTCCGCTATCCGTTCACCGCGATCGTCGGCATGGCCGACCTTCGGCTCGGGCTGCTGCTGAACGCGGTCTCCCCGGCCGTGGGCGGCGTGCTCGTGCGCGGCGAGAAGGGCACCGCGAAGTCGACCATGGTGCGCGCGCTGGCCGGGCTGCTGCCCTCCATCGCCACCGTGGACGGCTGCCGCTTCGCCTGCGACCCGGCCGCGCCGGACCCGCAGTGCCCGGACGGGCCGCACACCGATCCGTCCGCTTCGCAACACCCCTCCCAGCTGGTCGAGTTGCCGGTCGGCGTGGCCGAGGACCGGATCGTCGGCTCGCTCGACCTGGAGCGGGCGCTCGCCGAGGGCGTCAAGGCGTACGAGCCCGGACTGCTCGCCAAGGCGCACCGCGGGGTGCTCTACATCGACGAGGTGAACCTGCTCCAGGACCACGTGGTGGACCTGCTGCTGGACGCCGCCGCGATGGGCCGCTCGTACGTGGAACGCGAGGGCGTGTCGGTGCGGCACGCGGCACGCTTCCTGCTGGTCGGCACCATGAACCCGGAGGAGGGCGAGCTGCGGCCGCAGCTGCTCGACCGCTTCGGCCTCACCGTCGAGATCGCCGCCACCCGGGACCCGGCCGAGCGCGCCGAGGTGGTCCGCCGGCGGCTCGGGTACGACGCGGACCCGGTCGGCTTCGCGGCGCGGTTCGCGGCGCAGGAGCGGGAGCTCGCCGAACACATCACCGCCGCCCGGGAGTTGTTGCCCAAGGTCGAGCTGTCGGATGTGGCACTACGTCAAATCACCGCCGTGTGCGCGGCGTTCGAAGTGGACGGGCTGCGCGCCGACATCGTGATGGCCCGCACGGCGGTCGCACTGGCGGCCTGGGCGGGACGGACCGAGGTGCTGGAGGAGGACGTCCGCAAGGCCGCCCAGCTCGCCCTGCCGCACCGGCGACGTCGCAACCCCTTCGACGCTCCGGGACTGGACGAGGAACAGTTGGACCGGACGCTGGAGGAGCACGCGCAGCCGGACGACCCGGAGCCCGAGGGTGACGGCCCGGGTGACGGCCCGGGTCCGGACGGCGGTCCCGACGGCGACGGCCCGGACGAGGGCGGCCCCGACGGCGGTGGCGCGCCCGAGCCGCTCGACGGCGGCCCGGAGGCTGCCGCTTCCGACACTGCCGCGGACGCCCCTTCGGACGCATCGGACACGTCGGACGCCGAGGCGCCCGCGCAGCCGCCCGTACCGGCCCAACACCCCTCCCCCTCCCGGGAGTCGGCACCGGTCGCAGCCGTCGATCCGTACCGGACCCGGCTGTTCACCGTGCGGGGTACCGGCCACGGAGCCCAGGGCCGCCGCTCCCCCGCCGAGACCTCCGGCGGGCACACCATCCGCGCCCGGCGGCCACAGGGCGCGCTCAGCCGACTGCACCTGACCGCCACCCTGCAGGCCGCCGCGCCGCACCAGGTGGCGCGCGGGCGGGACGGCCGGGCACTGGTGCTGCACAAGGACGACTTCCGCGAACAGGTGCGCCAGGGGCGGGAGTCCAACCTGGTGCTGTTCGTCGTGGACGCCTCCGGCTCGATGGCCGCCCGGCAGCGGATGACCACCGTCAAGGGCGCGGTGCTGTCGTTGCTGATGGACGCCTACCAGCGCCGCGACAAGATCGGCATGGTCACCTTCCGGGGCGCCGGCGCCGAGCTGGCGCTGCCGCCCACCTCCTCGGTCGAGGTCGGCGCGGCCCGGCTGGAGTCGCTGCCCACCGGCGGGCGGACCCCGCTGGCCGCGGGCCTGCTGCGGGCGCACGAGGTGCTGCGGGTGGAGCGGCTGCGCGACCCGAACCGGCGCCCGCTGCTGGTCGTGGTGACCGACGGCCGGGCCACCGGCGGGCGGGACGCGCTCGCCCGGTCGCACCGCGCGGCCGCGCTGTTCGCCGCCCAGGGCACCGCGAGCGTGGTGCTGGACTGCGAGTCCGGACCGGTCCGGCTGGGCCTGGCCCGTACGCTGGCCGGGCTGCTCGGCGGCAGCGCCGTCAGCCTGGACGAGCTGCGCGCCGAGGGCGTGGCCTCGCTCGTCCGCGAGAACCGCTCCGAGAGCCGGTCCGCGAACCGGCCTGCGAACCGTTCCGAGAACCGTGCAACCACCACGATGCGAAAGGCGGCCTGAGCCGACATGCCAAAGGGTGTCCCCGAGAGCGTTCCCGACGACGGCCTGACGACCCGCCAGCGCCGTACGCAGCCGATCACCGCCGTGCACACCGGCCCCGGCAAGGGCAAGTCCACGGCCGCGTTCGGCATGGCGCTGCGGGCCTGGAACCAGGGCTGGTCGGTCGGGGTGTTCCAGTTCGTGAAGTCCGCCAAGTGGAAGGTCGGCGAGGAGAACGCGCTGCGCGTCCTCGGCGCCTCCGGCGAGGGCGGCACCGTCGACTGGCACAAGATGGGCTCCGGCTGGTCCTGGATCCAGCGCTCCGCCGAGCAGGAGATGTCCAGCGAGGAGGCGGCCAAGGAGGGCTGGGAGCAGGTCAAGCGCGACCTCGCGGCCGAGACCTACCGCTTCTACGTGCTGGACGAGTTCACCTACCCGATGCACTGGGGGTGGATCGACCCGGAGGAGGTGGTCTCGGTGCTGAAGGACCGCCCGGGCAGCCAGCACGTCGTGATCACCGGCCGGTACGCGCCCGAGCCGCTGACCGAATTCGCCGACCTGGTCACCGAGATGACCAAGGTCAAGCACCCCATGGACGCCGGCCGCAAGGGCCAGCGCGGTATCGAGTGGTGAGTCTGCGCCCGTGAACATCCCCCGCCTCGTCATCGCCGCGCCCTCCTCGAGCGCGGGCAAGACCACCGTCGCCACCGGCCTGATCGCGGCGCTCGCCGCGCGCGGGCTGGCGGTCTCCCCGCACAAGGTCGGCCCGGACTACATCGACCCGGGCTACCACGGGCTCGCCGCCGGGCGCCCGGGCCGCAACCTGGACGCCTTCCTGTGCGGGCCGGAGCGGATCGCGCCGCTGTTCCTGCACGGCGCGGCGGGGGCGGACGTCGCGGTGGTCGAGGGGGTCATGGGCCTGTTCGACGGAGCCTCCGGACGTGGGGAGTTGGCGTCCACGGCGCACGTCGCCAAGCTGCTGCGGGCGCCCGTGGTGCTGGTGGTGGACGGCTCCTCGCAGTCCCGGTCGGTGGCCGCGCTGGTGCACGGCTTCGCCTCCTGGGATCCGGAGGTCCGCCTGGCCGGGGTGATCCTCAACCGGGTCGCCTCCGACCGGCACGAGCAACTCCTGCGCGAGGCCCTGGAGGAGGGCTCCGGCGTTCCGGTGCTGGGCGCGCTGCGCCGCTCGGCGGCGGTCGCCACGCCGTCCCGACACCTCGGGCTGATCCCCGCGGTGGAGCGCTCGGCGGAGGCACTGAAGGCGGTCGCGGACATGGGCGAGCTGGTCGCCTCCTCGGTCGACCTGGACGCCCTGCTGGAACTCGCCCGCACGGCACCGGAGTTGGACGCCGAGCCATGGGATCCGTCCACCGAGGTCGCACCGGTGGCCGGGCGGCCGCGGATCGCGATGGCGGGGGGCGCGGCATTCTCCTTCTCGTACGCCGAGAACGCCGAACTGCTCGGCGCGGCGGGCGCCGAGGTGGTCCCGTTCGACCCGCTGCACGCCTCCGAGCTGCCCGAGGGAACGGCCGGTCTGGTCATCGGCGGCGGTTTCCCGGAGCTGTACGTACGGGAGTTGAGCGGGAACGCCGAACTGCGCGGGGCCATCGCCCGGTTCGCCGCCTCGGGCGGTCCGATCGCCGCCGAGTGCGCCGGACTGCTGTACCTGGGGCGGGAGTTGGACGGCCTACCGATGTGCGGGGTGCTGGACACCGCGTCCCGGATGACCGAACGGCTCACCCTCGGCTACCGGGAGGCCGTCGCCCTGCACGACTCCCCGCTCGCCCCGGCCGGCACCCGGCTGCGCGGCCACGAGTTCCACCGGACGGTCTGCGAGCCGGGCGCGGGCGAACTCCCCGCCTGGGGTTGGCACCTGCCGACCGGCCCGCGCACCGAGGGCTTCGCGGGCGGCGCCGTGCACGCCTCCTACCTGCACCTGCACTGGGCCGGCGCCCCCACACTGGCCTCCTCGTTCGCGGCCGCGGCGGCGGCCTACCGGGCGGGTCGGTAATCCGGCTGCTTCGCCGAGCGCTCGCCCCTACGATGCGCGCATGCGTGTGATCGTCCTCAACGGAGGCTCCAGCTCCGGCAAGTCGAGCATCGCCCGCCGCCTGCAGGAGCTGCTGCCGGAGCCGTGGCTGCACCTCGGCGCGGACACCATGGTCTCCGCGCTGCCGCCGCGGCTGCTGGCCGGCGGCGAGGGCATCGGCGGGCTGGCGGACGGGAACGGCACGGTCGAGGTCGGGCCGGCCTTCGCCGCGCTGGACGCCGCCTGGACGGTCGGGGTCGCGGCGATGGCCCGGGCCGGGGCACGGATCGTGGTGGACGAGGTGTTCCTCGGCGAGGCCGCCTCGCAGCAGCGCTGGCGGACGGCGCTGGAGGGCCTGGACGTGCTCTGGGTCGGCGTGCGCTGCGCCCCCGAGGTGGCCGCCGCCCGGGAGGCCGCACGCGGCGACCGGGTCGCCGGGATGGCCGCCGCGCAGGCCGAGTCGGTGCACCGGGGCGTCTCGTACGACCTGGTCGTGGACACCTCGCAGGCCTCGGCGGACGACTGCGCCCGGCTGATCCTCGCGCGGTGAGCGCACCGCGTCGGCCCTCGCGCGGCGACCTCCTGCGGTTGACTGTCCGGCAGCAACCCCTTCACACGGAGGCGCACTCATGGCCAGGCAGCACAGGTACATCGCCGAGATCAACTGGACCGGCAACCGGGGCACCGGTACCAGCGACTACCGCTCCTACTCCCGCGACGTCGAGGTGTCAGCCGAAGGCCCGCCGACCATCCCCGGCTCCGCCGACCCCGTCTTCCGCGGCGACCCGGCCCGCTGGAACCCGGAGCAGCTGCTGCTCGCCTCGCTCTCCCAGTGCCACCTGCTCTCGTACCTGCACCTGTGCACGGCGAACGGGGTCGTGGTGACCTCGTACGTCGACCGGCCGGAGGGCACCATGGCGGTGACGGCGGAGGGCGGGCACTTCACCTCGGTGGTGCTGCACCCGAGGATCGAGGTCGCCGAGGCGGGGATGGCGGAGAAGGCGCTCGCCCTGCACGCCGATGCGCACCGGGCCTGCTTCATCGCCAACTCGGTCAACTTCCCGGTGCGGAACGAGCCCGAGGTGACGGTCGCGGGTCAGGCATAGGAAGCCGGCGGGACGGGGCTACAGCGCGAGCGTCTGCCAGCCCCGGGTGATCTGGTCGTGGACACCCGCCGGGTCCGGCGCCGTCGACTGGGCCGCCGCCAGCGCCGCCAACAGGGCGGTGCCGTCCGCCGGGCGCTGCGCCGGGTCCAGGGCCAGGGCGCGGGTGACGACCCCGGCGAGCGCCGGGTCGAGGGCCTGGACCGCCGCCAGCGCGGCCGGTTCGGGCCCGGTCTCCACGATCCGGCGGATCACCGCGCCCGTACTGGTCGCCGCGAACGGGCTGGCGCCGTGCGCCGCGCACACCACGCAGCACGCCCAGGCCCACACGTCGGCGGCCGTGCCGACCCGCTCGTCGCCGAACTGCTCCGGCGCCATGTACGTCAGGGTGCCCGGCCCGCCGCCGGTGGCGGTGAGCCGGGTGCCGTCCACGATCGCCGCGATGCCGAAGTCCAGCAGGCGCGGGCCGGCCGTGGTCAGCATGATGTTGGCGGGCTTGAGGTCCCGGTGGACCAGCCCGAGCCGGTGCACCCCGGACAGCGCCACGGCCAGTGCCAGCGCGAGGGCACGCAGCGCCTCGGCGGAGCGGATCGGCCCCTGCTCGCGCAGGTGGACGTCCAGCGGGCGGCCGTCCAGCAACTCCATGGCCAGGTACGGGCGTCCGGCGTCCACGCCCGTGTCGAGCACCCGGGCGGTGTAGGCGCCGGGGACCATGGCCAGCACCTCGGACTCGCGCTGGAAGCGGCGCAACAGGTCGGCGTCGTCGAGGAGTTCGAGGTTGATGGTCTTGAGCGCGACCTGGGTCGCAGAGCCCTGGCGCTGGGCGAGGTAGACCGTGCCCATGCCGCCGGAGCCGATCCGGCCGAGGAGCTGGTAGCCGCCGATCGTACGGGCGTCGTGAGGGCTGAGGGGGCTGCCGACGGGCGGGCTCGGCAGAACGGGCGGCACCAGCGGGGCGGGCGGAGCCGGCTGCGCGAACTGCGTCGGGACGTACGGCGCCTGCGGCGGGGCGGTGGGCGCATACGGGTTCTGCGCCGCCAGGAGCGCCTGGAACGCCTGGGCCGCCTCGGCCGTTTGGGCATCGCCCCCCGCGCCGCCGTCCCCCGCGCCGACCGGCTTGGGCTTGCGGCTCACGAGTACGGCGACGATCTGGCACACCAGCGCCGGGAGGACCATCGCGGCCGGCAGGAGGAAGATACCGAGCACCGCACGGACGACGAGCAGGCCGATGACCCGGGCCTGGGCAAAGCCGGCCGACCACGCCTGCCGGGGCAGGCCGGTGGTCAGGAGCTTGCGCTGGGTCAGATAGCTGAGCAGCAGGCAGAGCAGCAGGCACGTGACGAAGGTGCCGATGTACATGGTCCGCGCCAGGCCGAGGGCCATGTGCGTCGGGTACGCGATGTACCTCGCGTTGTCGGGGTCGAACGGCTGCCCCAGTCCCCTGAAGGTGAGACTGCCCGCAACGTTGACGGACAGGAAGACCACCACCCCGGCGATGCCCAGCAGACCCACCGCCAACTCGCCGACGGTCGCACCGACGCCGCCCGGCGCACCCGCGGTCGCGTCCGCGCCGGTGGCCGCCAACGCCCTTCGGCGCGTGGCTGTTTGGGCGCGCACCAGCACCGGCAGCGTCGCCAACCGCAACAGCAGCGCCGCACCGATCACGAGCAGTACGACAACGTCCAACATGCTCAGCATGCGTCCCCCTGGCTGATCGAGCACACGGAGTATAGGCCCGCGCGCCCGACTGCTAGACCTCCGCGTCCAGCAGCGCGGCGAGGTAGCGGCCGACCTCCACGCACAGTTCCTCCGGCGTCGGCACGTACCAATGCCCGCTGCCGGCCGTCGCGTTGAACAGCACGCCGTCGCACCAGCGGATCAGCCGACGGGCGTCGCCCTCCGGGTCGGTGGAGCCGGAGCCCGCGAGCAGGACGGCGGCGAGGTCGGCGAAGCGCGCACCCAAGCGGTCGTAGACAGCGCGCAGTTCGGGCCTGCGGGTGGCCTCCAGGGCGAGTTCCAGGCGGGCCAGCGTGAGCCTGCGCCCGGTGGTGAGCGCCCGGTACAACACATCGGCGCCGACCTCGACCAGCAGTTCTCGCGCCGGGGCGGCCGGCGCGGGCTCCTCGACCCCGGCGAAGACCGGGTAGTCGGCGGTCTCCCGTTCGACGATCCGGGTCAGCACGAGTTCGAGCAGGGCGGCCCTGGTCCGGGCGAGGTTCGAGGTCGAGCCGGCAGGCAGGCCGGCCGCGTCGTCCACGGCGCGGTGGGTCAGCCCGCGCAGGCCGGCGTCGGCGATCAGGTCGATGGCGGCGTCGGCGATCAGGGTCGGGCGCGGGGGTGTCATAAGTCCGATCATGACCTTTCCGTTCAGGCTCCCCCAACTCACTACAGCCGTAGTTTACGCCTCACTACACATGTAGTACGGTACTGGACATTGGGCACTACATCTGTAGTGTGAGGAGAGGAGCCCACCATGGGCATGCACCAGGCGATCGTCATCGGCGGCGGCATCGGAGGCCTCACCGCCGCCCTCGCCCTCCACCGGCAGGGCGTCCCCGTCACCGTCCACGAGCGCGCCGCCTCCCTGGAACCCGTCGGCGCCGGACTCGCCCTCGCCCCCAACGCCCTGCGCACCCTCGACCGGCTCGGCGTCGGCCCCCGACTGCGCGCCCTCGCCACCGCGCACCCGGCCGTCGGCGTACGCCACCCCTCCGGCCGCTGGCTCGCTCGCACCAGCAGCGCCGCCGTCGAGGCCTACTTCGGCGACACGATCGCCGCCGTCGCCCGCGCCGACGTCATCGCCGCCCTGGTCGACGCCCTGCCGGCAAGCACCGTCCGCACCGACTCCCCCGCCACTCTGGTCACCCCGGGCGGCGCCGAGGAGCCCGCCGTCGTCCGCACCCCCGACGGGGAACAGCCCGCCGGACTGGTCGTCGCCGCCGACGGCATCCGCTCCGCCACCCGCGGCCTGCTCTTCCCCCAGCACCCCGGCCCGCGCTACAGCGGCTTCACCACCTGGCGCACCATCGTCACCCCCGGCCGCCGCCCGGCCGCCGCCGGCGAGGTCTGGGGCCGCGGCAGCCTCGCCGGGATCGTCCCGCTCGCCGACGGCCGGGTCTACGTCTACGGCGCGGCCCTCGCCCCGGTCGGTGCCCGGGCGGCCGGCGAACACGCCGAACTCCAGCGGCTGTTCGGCACCTGGTGCGCACCCGTCCCCCAGCTCTTCGCGATGGCCGAGCCCGACCGCGTACTCCGCCACGACGTCTGGGAACTCGCCGACCCACTCCCCGCCCACCACCACGGCCGGGTCGCCCTCCTCGGCGACGCCGCCCACGCCATGTGCCCCTTCCTGGGCCAGGGCGCCTGCCAGGCCATCGAGGACGCCGTCGTCCTCGCCTCCCTGCTCACCCCGGACACCGACCTCGCCACCGCCCTCCCCACTTACACCGCTGCCCGCCTCCCCCGCACCACCGCCGTCGTGAACGCCTCCCGCCGCATCGGCACCCTCGTCGCCCTCCACACCCCCGCCGCCACCCTCCTGCGCGACACCGCCCTCACCCTCGCCGGCCTCCTCCCCGCCCGCGTCCTCCTCAGCCGCTCCGCGGCGACGTACGGCTGGCAGCCGCCGGCGCTGCGCGGCGGGGCGTGAGGAAACCCCCGGACGCGGCGGGGCGTGGCGCCTACCCTGGGCCGCTACTGACGGATGCGCTCCGGGGGGCACCGTGTTGGACATTCCGGTGACGACGGCAGCCGGTGCGCTCTCCGCGAGCGCGGGCGTCCTGGTCGGCGGCGTCGTCACGCGCCGCGCCCAGGATCGCCAGTGGTCACGCGACCAGCAGCTCGCCGCCTACCAGGAACTGCTCGGGCACTACGCCAAGTTCACGATGGAACTCCGGCGCGCCCACGGCGACCGGCGCGGCTGGGACTACGACCGGGGCGAGTGGAGCGCGGCCCTGATGCGCGCGAGCCTGATCGCCCCGGCCGAAGTCGCCGCCGAGATCGACGAGTTCGGCCACGCCGTCGACACCTTCCTCGACCAGGTGGCCCGCACCCGTAACCCGCTGACCAACCCGCTCCACCCGGACGAATTCGAGCAGGCCCGGCAGGCACCCGCCGGGGCGCAGGTGCAACTGGTCAACGCCATCCGCCGATCACTGTCCGGTGATCGGCGGGGAATCCCCTTCGCCATCGGCGGCTAGCGATCGGCCGGCGGTCGTCGGATGACGGATCGCATGAGTGACCAGCGAAGCCTGGGCCGGGAGTGGGATCCCACCGAGCTCACCGGAGGCCCTGTGGACCACATCCTCCGTGACGCCCGCCGCGCCCTTCCAGGGCTGCGGGTCCAGCGGCTGACCGTGACTCATCCCGGTGACGATGACAACGTGTACTTCCTCGCGGCCGCATCCGACGAGGAACGGGTTCAGATCGACTCCGGGCAGCACGGCCGTCCGCCGTTCTTCGTCGAGAGCATCGGCTCGTCGAGGGCATCGGCCGCACGGACACCGCCGATCCGGCCGAGACACGCGCCGCCATCCGTCGGGAGTCCGGGGCGGCCGCTCCCGGTCAGGCCGTGACCCCGTACGCGCCCGGCGCCGGGCGCCTGCCGTGGGACGGCGGCATCGGGGCGGAGGAACTCGCGGCGGCGGTACGCCCGTTGGTGACGGAGCTGCGCATCGAGCCGCTCAGCGGGGACGCGGCGCTCTGGGGTTACCCGGTGCACGACGAGCGCTACGCGCTGATCGCCCAGCTCTGATCCGCGCTTTGGGCTCACGGCTCGGCCACCTCGCCGTAGTCATCGCCGGGAAGGGGCCGACTGAGTTCTGCCGCCGGCTCCGGATCCGCCGGCACCCGGGCGGGGGCGCGCCATTTGACGAGCACGCGGCGCAGATCGGCGACCAACTCACGCGGTTCGCCGCCTGTTCGATCACCGCCCCGCCCCCTTGCGCCTGCTGCTGGGGACAGCATGACAGGGGCACTGACAGCGGCTCAGCCGAGGAGCGGCTCGGTGTCGCCGTGGGCGATGAGGAGTTTGCGCAGCAGGGTGTCGAGTTGGGCGCGCTCAGCGGGGTCGAGGGCGGCGATGATGCGCTCCTCGTTCCGGATGTGGCCGGGCAGGGCGGCGTCGATCAGTTCCTTGCCGGCGGGGGTGAGGCGGACCAGGACGGCGCGGCGGTCGTCCGGGCAGGGGTTGCGTTCGACCAGGCCCTTGGCGGAGAGCTTGTCGACGCGGTTGGTGATGGCGCCGGAGGTGACCATGGCGGACTTGAGCAGGGCGCGGGCGTTGAGCTCGTAGGGCTCGCCGGAGCGGCGCAGGGTGGCCAGGACGTCGAACTCGGAGGAGTCCAGGCCGCAGGTGGCGAAGTACTCGCGCAGGGCGCTGTCGACCCTGACGTTCAGCCGCCGC
This sequence comes from Kitasatospora sp. NPDC004669, assembly GCF_040609455.1. NCBI lineage: Bacteria > Bacillati > Actinomycetota > Actinomycetes > Kitasatosporales > Streptomycetaceae > Kitasatospora > Kitasatospora sp. NPDC004669. Next base: position 1,413 of record NZ_JBEXKB010000050.1, on the reverse strand, counting down.
AGTCGGCCGATCAGGGCCATGGCCTCCAGCGGCAGGTCGGGGCGGTTCCTGGCCCACTGCTCGGCGATGTCGTCGACGGTGTCGCGCTGCTGCATGGCTGCCGCCCTCTCCTCGTACTGCGCTCCCGGTCCTGCCGGCCCCAGATATCTTAACATTCACATACTTGACGTTCACCGATCCCCGGGCGTAGAAATATCTCAACGTTCAGATAATCAACGTTGAGGGGAATGCCATGGACCGCAAGCGTGCCGCGATCGCCGCCACCGCCGCGCTGGCCCCGGCCGCCTGGGGCACCACCTACCTGGTCACCACCCAGCTGCTGCCCGAAGGCCGACCGCTGCTGCTCGCCGCGCTGCGGGCGCTGCCGGCCGGGCTGCTCCTGCTGCTGATCGGTCGCAGACTGCCCAAGGGGCGCTGGTGGGGGCGCGCGGCGGTACTCGGAATGCTCAACATCGGGCTGTTCTTCCCGCTGGTGTTCGTCGGCGCGTACCGGCTGCCCGGCGGTGTCGCGGCCACCATCGGGGCGATCCAGCCGCTGCTCGTCGCCGGGTTCTCGATCGGGGTGCTCGGTGTCCGGCCCGGGCGGCGGGCGCTGCTCGCCGGGCTGGTCGGGGTCGGCGGCGTGGCCCTGCTGGTGCTCAAGGGCGGAGCGAAGCTGGACGGCCTCGGGATCGCCGCGATGGTCGCGGGTATCGCGCTGATGGCCATCGGCACCGTGCTCACCCGCCGCTGGGGCCGCCCCGAGGGGGCGACCCTGCTCGACCTCACCGCCTGGCAGCTGCTCGCCGGATCGGTCTTCCTGGTCCCGCTCGCGGCGGTGGTCGAGGGCGCGCCGCCGGCCCTGAGCGCCTCCAACCTGGCGGGCTTCGCCTACCTCGGCCTGTTCAGCACGGCGCTCGGTTACGTGCTGTGGTTCCGCGGCATCGAGCGCCTGGGCGCCGGGCCGGCATCCTTCCTGGGACTGATCAACCCGGTGGTGGCGACGGTCGGCGGCCTGGTGGTCCTCGGCCAGACCCTGACCGGCTGGCAGCTGCTCGGCCTGCTGCTGGCGCTCGGCGCGATGCTGGTCGGCCAGTCTCCGAGCCGTCCGGCAGCCGCGGCGGGCCGGGCGCCCGCCCTCGCGCCCGTCTCCGTCCCCGCGCCCTCGTCCGACGTGCTGCGCGCGGCTCAGCCGGTGGCGCGGATGTAGATGTCGGCGGCGCCCGGCAGACCGCCGGGGATGGTGGCGACGTAGATCCGGCGGGCGCCGGCCGGGTGGACGGGGACGGCGGAAGGGGTCCAGCCGGGGGTCGGGGTAGCCGTCCAGGTGGGCGTGGGCGGCGGGGCCGGGGTCGGGGTCGGGGTCGGGGAGGGACTGCCCCCCCTGAGCCCTCGGCCGAGCCGGACGCCAAGGTCGGGGTCGGGGAGGGCAGT
>NZ_JBEXKB010000049.1:0-71630 GCF_040609455.1 Kitasatospora sp. NPDC004669 | reverse complement strand
GGCGGCGATCGGCGCGGCGGCGGCAGCGACGAGGCGGGTGGCGTAGGGGATGCCGAGGACGGTTGCGGCGGCGGCGACGGGCAGGCGCCCGCCGGTGGGCCAGGCGAGGGCGATGAGCATGATGCCGAGAACGGCGGGCAGCAGGATGGCGACGTCGGCGGTCCGTTCGACCCAGCGGCCGAACCGGGGGCGCAGCGCGGCGAGGATACCGAGGGCGGTGGCGATGCCGGTGACCAGGACGGCGACGGCGATCGCTGTGGCGATCAGCGGGGCGCCGCCGTGCAGCAGGCGGCTGAGGACGTCCCGGCCGAGCTGGTCGCCGCCGAGCGCGGCGGTGCCGTCCGGCGCTCCGTAGGGCGCGGTGAGGGGCTGGTCGATGGCGTGCGGGGCGAACAGCGGGCCGGTGAGGGCGAGCAGGACGAGCAGCACGGCGGGCAGCGCCCGGACGAGGACCCGGCGACGGTTCATGTGCGCGCCCCCAGGACCCGTCCCCGGATCAGGTCGGCGGTCAGCAGCAGGGTGCTGACGGCGGCACCGGTGGCCGCGACCACGCCGGCGACGAGCGGGGTGTCCCGGTCGGCGATGGCCCCGGCAAGGACCGCGCCGATCCCCGGGTAGTTGAAGAGCGTCTCGACGACGACGGCGCCGCCGAGCAGCATGCCCGCCGAGGTCGCGGTGGCGACGGCGATGGCGGGCAGGGCGCCGGGCAGCATGTGGTGGGTGAGGATGCGGTGCCGGGGCAGCCCGTCGAGGACGGCGGCCCGTACGTGCGGCAGGGCGGCCTGGTCGACGAGGGCGCCGCGGACGATCCGGGTGTTCCACCCGATCTGGGGGAGGGCGAGGGCGAGGGCGGGCAGCACGAGCATGTCCCAGGAGGCCGGTGTGCCGTCGGCGCCGCTGAGGGTGACCGCGGGCAGCCAGCCGGTCCAGAGCGAGAAGAGCAGCAACAGGCCGACGGAGAGCACGAATTCGGGCAGCGCGAAGGCCGCGGTGGCGAGTACCGCGATGGTTCGGTCGGCCCGGCCGCCGGGGCGCAGCGCGGCCCAGCCGCCGAGGGCGAGGGCGCCGAGGATGCTGGCGGCGAGGGCGAGGCCGCCGAGCATCAGGGTGTTGGGGAAGGGCCCGGACAGCACGGAGGTGACGGGCTGTCCGTGCGCGGTGGTGCCGAGGTCGCCGGTGGGCAGGCCGGTCATCCAGTCCCAGAAGCGTTCCGGGAGCGGCCGGTCGAGCCCGAGCGTGGCGCGGCGGGCGGCGAGTTCGGCGGCGGTCGCGCCGCGGTCGGAGGTGGCTCCGGCGGCGTCGCCGGGCAGGAGTTCGACGGCCGCGAAGACGACAGCCAGCAGAACGGCGAGCAGGCCGACCCGGCGGGCGGCGAGCAGTGCCACTCGGCCGAGGGCGCCGAGCCGACCCGAGACGCCGAGCGGGCCCGCCGGGGACGCGGCGGCGCCCCCGGCGGCGGAGTGGGTGGGGGTCAACGCGCCAGCCAGGTCTTCTCGAGCTGGACGCGCCCGTAGCCGGGCAGCCTGGGCAGGCCGCGCACGGCGGAGCCGGCGAGGTCGACGCCGTCGGCCATGCCCCAGAGCAGGTAGCCGGACGTGGCGTACTCGATCTCCTGCAACTGGTGCACCAGCTTGGTGCGCTCGGCCTCGTCGGCGGTGCCCATCGCCTTGCGGTAGGTCTCGTCGAAGGAGGCCTCGTTCCAGCCGGTCTCGTTCATGCCGGCGTCGGAGAGCATGGTCTTGGAAGCGAGGAAGACCACCGAGTCGTTGGTGCCCCAGTAGCTGGTGTACAGCGGGGCCTTGAGCCAGGTGGCGTCCCAGAAGGCCTTGGACTCCTGCTTGACCACGTTGATCTTCACCCCGGCCTCGCGGACCTGGGTGGCGAACAGAGTGGCGGACTCGGCGAGGCCGGAGATGTCGTCGGTGGTGATCAGATCGTAGGTCTTGCCGGTGTCGAAGCCTGCCTCGGCGAGCAGCCGCTTGGCCTTGCCGAGGTCGCGCTTCCGCTGCGGGATGTCCTTGGCGTAGGCGGGGTCGCCGGCGCCGAGGATGTCGTTGGCGACGCTGCCGTAGCCGGAGAGGATCTGCTTGACCATGGCGTCGCGGTCGACGGCGAGCCTGAGCGCCTCGCGGACGCGGGCGTCGGCGAACGGCCCGTCGGCGGTGCGCATCACGATCGGCATCGCCATGTCGTTGGGGCGGCGCAGCACCTGGACGTCCTTGCGGGCCGCTGCGGTGCGGGCGGCGACGGCACCGACGTTGGAGGCGAGGTCGATCTGGCCGGCGAGCAGGGCGTTGGCCATGGCCTGCGGGCTCTCGAAGATGCGCACCTCGATGGCGTCGAGCAGCGGCTTGCCGCCGTACCAGCCGTCGTTGCGCACCAGGCGGGCGTTGCCGTCGCGGTACCAGTCGAGCAGATACGGGCCGGTGCCGGGGGCGCCGGCGAGGGCGTCGTCCTTGGTGTCCTTCTTGAGGACGAAGGTGGTGAGCCGGGTGAGCAGCGGCAGTTCGGCGTTGGGGTAGTCGGAGACCAGGACGACGGTCCTCGCATCCTCGGCGCTGATGCCCTCGGGCTGGATTCCGGGCAGGCGGCTCTTGCCGGAGGGGGTGTTGCGCAGGCGCTTGAGCGACCAGACGACGTCGTCGGCGGTGACGGGGGTGCCGTCGTGGAACTTGGCGCCGTCGGCGAGGGTGAAACGCCAGGTCCTGAGGTCCTCGGACGGCTTCCAGGAGGCGGCGAGGCGAGGGGCGGTGTTGGTCTTGTCGCCGGGAACGGTCAGGGTGTCGTAGAGCAGACTGATGATCAGGTAGTCGCTCTCGTTGGCCTGGGTGCCGTGCGGGTCGCGGGTGGTCGCGGACAACTTGCCCAGTGCGCCGACCTTCAGCGTGCCACCGGCGCGGGGCTGCTCGTTCGCAGCACCGGAGGCCGCGTCGGCGGCGGGCCCCGAGCCGGACTTGCCGCTGCTGCAGGCGGCGAGCGCCCCGGCGGCGCCGATTCCGGCGGTGGCCCACAGCACCTGTCGTCTGGTGACGCTCACGTCGTACGTCCTCGTTTCACTGGTGGCGCATCGATGACTTAGGTTTGCCTATCCTAAAATCACACGTCAGCGCAACCCTGCGGACGCAGGATGGCGAAAGTGGACCCTCCGTTCGCGCGTGTCCCAACTCGCATGGGGCGTACGGAGCCTGGTCTCAGAGCGCCCCTCCGTCCACGCCCCAGTCGAAGGAGGCGGCGAAACTGCGCCAACGTCACAAGTAAGGATTGCCTTACCTAAGGCTGGTTGCTACCTTTTCGGTCGTCGCTCGGCCGCCAGCCGCCCGCCGGGCCACCGTCTCCCCCTCGCCGCCCCAGCGCGGCACCCCGCCTCGCGCCGCCCGCGCCGCCGCCTGCCCCACGCCACCGATGGAAGGCCTCCCGTGTCCACCCGCCCTGCCCCGGTCCGCCCGCTCGACGCCGCCGTCGTCGCCGAACTCGCCACCGCCGCCGATGCGCTGCTCGCCCGCCACGGCTCCGCCACCAGCCCCGACCTGCTCGCCGATCTCCCCGCTGCCTGCGCCGCGCTGAGCCCCGCCCTGCACCACGCGCTGCGTCCGGTCGACACCGACGACGGCCTGTTCGTCCTGCGCGGCCTGCCCCTCGACGACGCCGACCTCGGCCCCACTCCGGGCCACTGGTCCACCGTCGGCGACGCCGGCGCCCGCTGGGACGTCGTCCTGCTCCTGGTCTCCGCCCTGATGGGCACCCCGATCGCCTGGGACGGCCAGCAGGACGGGCGATTCGTGCACAACATCGTCCCCTCGCCCGGCCACGAGAGCGAGCAGACCGGCGCCTCCAGCAGCGTCCTGCTCACCCCGCACACCGAGGACGCCTTCCACCCCGGCCGCGCCCACCTGCTGCTGCTGTGCTGCATGCGCAACCACGACAACATCGCCACCACCGCCGCCAGCATCCGCCTCACCGAACTCAGCGAGCAGGACGTCGCCGAGCTGAGCCGCCCGGTCGCGCCGATCCTGCCGGACGACGCCTACGAGCAGGCACAGCGGTTCGGCGGCCGCCCGGCACCCGTCCCGACGCTGTTCGAGGGCGAGGACGGCCTCCACCTGCGGTTCGACCCTGCCTACACCCCGGTCGAGGACGCCGACGAGACCTGGCGGGCCGCCTACCGGCGGCTGGAGGCCGAACTCGCCCGCGTCTGCGTCGCGGTGAGCCTGGAGCCCGGCGACGTACTCGTCGTGGACAACGACGTCGCCGTGCACGGCCGAGTGCCGTTCCGGGCCCGCTACGACGGCACCGACCGCTGGCTCAAGCGCGCCTCCGTCCGTGTCCCCGGGCGCCGCACCCGCCCCGCCGCCGAAGCGGCCGAGCACGGCTACGGACAGCTCGCCCTCGAAGCCCACTGACCCCGATGGAGACCTTCGTGCCACCCGCCCACGACGGGACCCTGCGCGTCCTCGGTCGCTCCGACCTCGCCACCCTCGACCTCGCCCCCGCCGATGTCATCGAGGCCGTGACCGCCGCCGTCCGCGCCCTCGCCGACGGCACCTCCGTCAACCCGCGCAAACTCTCCGTCCAGCCCGCCGACCAGCGCTCCGTCTCCTACGCCATGCTCGGCCGCGACGGCGCCCGCGAGGTCGTCGCCATCCGCGCCTCCTACCGGCACGACCCGCACCACGACCGCACCCAGCTACGGCACTTCACCACCCTCACGCTCTACGACGACCGCACCGGAACGCCCATCGCCCTGATGGACTGCGGCCGGATCGGCTCGCTGCGCACCCCCGCCGTCAGCGCCGTCCTCGCCCGCGAGTGCGCCCCGCCGAACTCCCGCACCGCGCTGCTCATCGGCACCGGCACCACCGCCCGCCAGGCGCTGCCGATGCTGGTCACCGCCCTGCCCGAACTCGACCGGCTCCTGCTGTTCGGCACCAGCCCGGACGGCATCGCCGCCGTCCTGCGGGAGTTCGCCGCCCACGCGCCGGGACGTTCCGTCGAGGTCCTCCCTGACCTCGACGCGCTGCGCACCGCCGCCGGCGAGGCCGACATCGTGATCGCCACCGCCGGGCCCGCCACCCCGGCCGCCGTCGAGGCCGACTGGCTCAAGCCCGGCGCCCTCGCCGTCCTGGTCGGGTACGGCCTCGCGCCCTCCACCTTCCAGCAGGCCGACCGGATCATCGCCACCAGCGCCGCCCAGATGGCCGACACCGGCACCGACATGGCCTTCCCCGACGGCACCCTGCGCACCGCCGACGCCGAACTCGCCGACGTCCTCGCCGGATCGGTGCCAGGCCGGGGCTCGGCCGAGGAACGAATCCTGGCCTACAACAGCGGACTGGTCGTCACCGACATCGCCGTCGGCGCGCTGCTCGCCGAAGTGGCCGCAGCCAAGGGCCTGGGCACGACCATCCCGCTGTGGAGCTGAGCCGATGAACCGTTTGCCCGCCCTGCCCGCCCATCCGGACGAACTCGCCGCCGCCGTCCTCGGCAGCGGCCTGCTCCAGGAGCTGTCGTACGGCCTCGGCGGCCCGTTCCACTTCCTGCTCCCCGAGCGCTTCGACGCCAACCTGGCCGGATTCCAAGCCGTCCTCGCGGAGGCCTGTGTCGGCGGCCGGGTGTACTACGCCAAGAAGGCCAACAAGGCCACCGTCTTCGTCGAGCGCTGCGCTCTGGCCGGCGCCGGGGTGGACGTGGCCGGCCACGGCGAGCTGGCCGAGGCCCTCGCGGCCGGCGTCCGCGGCGAACACCTGATGGTCACCGGCCCCGCCAAGGCCGACCGGCTGCTGCGCGTCGCCGCGCTGCACGGCGCACTGATCGCCGTCGACGCCCCGGACGAGCTCGACCGCCTGCTTGCGCTCGAACTCCCGTGTCCGGCACGGGTGTTGCTGCGCCGCCACCCCGACTTCCAGCCGCACAGCCGGTTCGGCCTCGACGCCGTGCAACTGGACGAGGCGCTGCGCCGCTGCGTGGAGGCCGGTGACCGCGTCCGGATGGAGGGCTTCAGCTTCCACCTGTCCGGCTACGAGGTGCGCCCGCGCGCCGACCTGGCCGGGGAACTCGTCGAACTCTGCCTCAAAGCCCGGGTGTTGGGCCTGCAGGCGGACCGGATCAGTATCGGCGGCGGCTTCGCCGTGGACTACGTCCCGGCCGAGGCCTGGGAGGCCTTCCTCGCCGGACAGGGCCCCGAGCACTACCACGGCGGCCGGGCCTTCACCGCCCGGGACTTCTACCCGTACCACTCGCCCGTCGCAGGCCCGGACGTGCTGCGCTCGATCCTCGCCGCCCGCCCCGGCGGCAGCGGCCCGATCCTCGCCGCACGGCTGCGAGCGGCCGGGGTGGCACTGTTGCTCGAACCCGGCCGGGCCCTGCTCGACCGGGCCGGCTCCTCGGTGTTCCGCGTCCAGGGCGTCAAGGACAGGCGGGACGGCTACGGCATCGTCACCGTGGACGGCACCAGCCTCAGCCTCTCCGAGCAGTGGTTCGACAGCGAGTACCTGCCCGAACCGGTCCTCTTGCCCGCCGACCACGGCTTGGACGATGGCGGCCCGTACGCCGCCTGCGTCGGCGGGGCCAGCTGCCTCGACTCCGACCTGCTCACCCGGCGCAAGATCAGCTTCCCCGTCCGCCCGCGCCCCGGTGACCTGCTCATCTACCCGAACACCGCCGGCTACCAGATGGACTCCAACGAATCCCCCTTCCACGAGCTGCCGTTGCCGCCCAAGGTCGTCCTCGACCGCGACGGCGAGCGCCTGCGCTGGCGCCTCGACCGCTGACCCCGACCCCGCCGTCCCGGCCCGCCCTCCCCACGGAGTCCCACCCATGACCGACGCCCTGACCCGACCGCCGGTGGTCACCCGGATATCCGACCTCATCGGCTGCACCCCGCTGTTCGAACTCGCCCGATCCGACAACGGCGCCCGCCTGCTCCTCAAACTGGAGATGTTCAACCCCACCGGCAGCGCCAAGATCCGGATGGCCCGTCAGATGGTCCTCGAAGCCGAGGAACGCGGCGAACTGCGCGAGGGCGGCCACATCATCGAGTCCACCTCCGGCAACACAGGCCTCGGCCTCGCCGTCGTCGCCGCCGAGCGCGGTTACCGCTTCACCGCCGTCGTCGACCACCACGCCGCCGCCGACAAGCTGCGCGCCATGAAGGCCATGGGCACCGAGCTGGTGTACGTCGACGAGGACGCCGGTGAGGAACTGCACACCGCCGCCCGCGAGGAACTCGCCGAGGAGATGGCGCGCGGCAAGGACAACAGGGTCTTCACGGAGCAGCACAACAACCCCAGCAACGCGGTGGGTTACTACGCCGTCGGGCGCGAGATCGCCCAGGCCCTCGACAACAGGGTGGACGTGCTGATCGGCGCGGTCGGCACCGGCGGCGGACTCTGCGGCACCGCCCGGGAGTTGAAGAAGACCGTCCCGGCCCTGCACGTGGTCGGCGTCGAGCCCAAGGGCTCCATCGCCTTCGGCCCGCCCGCCCATGACTACTACCAGTCCGGCACCGGCACCCCCGAAGGCGCCACCATCGGGCTGCTCGTCGACTACGACCTCATCGACGAGGGCGTCAAGGTCGGCGACATCGAGGCCTTCGCCACCGCCCGCGCCGTCGCGCGCCGCACGGGGCTGCTCATCGGCGGCTCGGCCGGCGGCGTCGTCCACGAGGCCCTGACCCGCCTCGGCCAGCTTCCGCCCGACGCGGTCATGGTCGCCTTCATCAACGACGGCGGCGAGAAGTACACGGACACCGTCTTCAACGACGACTGGATGAACGCCCGCGACCTCCTCGACGCGGCCGTGGAGGCCGGGATCGACGAGACGCTCACCAAACTCCGCAGGCTCTGACATTTAGAGGCGTGACACCCACGATGCAGCAGCTGACCACCCTCGCCCGCGACAGCCGCGCCCTCGCCGCCCTCGCCGTCCCGCTCGCCCTCACCCAGCTCGCCCAGGTCGCCCTCACCACCACCGACACCGTCATGATGGGTACCCTCGGCACCGAGGCGCTCGCGGCAGGCGGCCTCGCGCTGGTGATCTTCAACCAGCTGCGGACCATGGGCGTCGGGCTCGGCACGGCGGTCGGCAACCAGGTCGCGGCCGCCGCCGCCCGTGCCGAACGGGCCAGGCAGGACGGGGGCGGTGAGCCGTCCGTCGACGAGGGCGAGGACGGCGAGGAGGTGCGCGGCCTGGTCCGGGCCGCGATGGCCGTCGCCACCATCGCCGGGATCGCCGGCGCCGTCCTGATGGTCCTCATCGGGCAGGCCGCCACCTGGCTCGGCCAGGACGCCGCCGTCGCCCACCGGGCCCAGGGCATGCTCGCCGCCCTCGCCCCGGGGCTGCTGCCCTGTCTCTGGTTCCAGGCGATCCGCCAGTTCACCGTCGGCATGCGCCGCCCGCAGGCCCTGCTGCGGATCACCACCGCCTCCGTCGCCGTCAACGCCGCGCTCAACTGGGCCTTCATCCACGGCACCTGGGGCGTGCCCGAACTCGGCCTCACCGGTATCGGCGTCGCCACCAGCAGCGTCTACCTGCTGTCCTTCCTCGCCCTGTACGCCTCCGCCCGCCGCGACCCGCAGCTGGCGCCGCTGCTGAGCCCGGACTTCTGGCGCGCGGACGCCGCCACCGTACGCCGCCTGCTCGGCCTGGGCACCCCGATCGCCGCCACCTACGGCTCCGAGGCCGGGTTCTTCTCCGTCACCGCGCTGTTCGCCGGCAGCTTCGGCGCCGCCGCACTCGCCGCCCACACGGCCGTCAACCAGCTCATCTACATCGTCTTCCAGGTCGCCGTCGGGCTCTCCCACGCCGCCTCCATCAACGTCAGCCGCGAACTCGCCCTCGGCGAATACGCCGCCGCACGCCGGATCAAGAACACCGCGCTCGCCTGCGGCGCCGCCGTCACCACCCTCGTCGCCGTCGCCTACCTCACCGTCCCCGACCTCGTCCTGCGGCCCTACTTCAACCCCGACACGGCCGCCGACCGGCAGGGCCTGCACATCGCCGTCGGCCTGCTCACCGTCGTCGCCGTCCTCCAGTTCTTCGACTGCGCCCAGAACATCGGCGTCGGCCTCCTGCGCGGCCTCGACGACACCAGGAGCGGCTTCCGCATCACCCTCATCGGCTACTGGGCCGTCGGCCTGCCCGCCGCCTGGCTCCTCGCCTACCCACTCGGAGGCGAAACCCGCGGCCTGTGGCTCGGCCTGCTCATCGGCCTCGCCACCACCGCCGTCCTCCTCCTGCGCCGCTACGGCCTCGCCCTCAACACCAGGGCTGCCACCACTCCCGAGGCCGCCGCGGCCGACGCCTGAACGAGGCCCGCACCCCGCCGGGGCCGGGAAGTCCGGCGAGTGCCGCGTTCATCATGTCCGACAGCGGCCTGGGGTTCCCGGGAGGCCGTGGTCGTGCAGTGGGCCGACCTGCCAGCCGTTGTCGGCGCAGTGGTCGAGGAGGGAGGGCAGGGCGCCGAGGGTGGACTGCCAGGCGGCGGGGGCGGAGGTGCAGTCGGAGTCGTGCAGGAGGATCGTGCCGCCACCGTGCAGGTCGGCGGTGACCGTGCGGTGGACCGAGTCGGGGGTGGCGCGGCTCGTCCAGTCCTCGCCCCAGCTCGTCCACAGCACGGGGGTGAGCCCGAGTCGGCGCGCGGACAGGTGGGCGGCGGTGGTCATGATGCCGTACGGGGGCCGGAACCAGTGGGGTGCCCGGCCGGTCAGGTCGGCGATCGTGTCGCGGGCGCGGCGCAGGTCCTGGTATGTGGCGTGGGGTCCGCGCAGCAGCAGCGGGCGATGGGCCCAGCCGTGTACGGCGATCTCGTGGCCGGCGTCGGCGATCTCCTTCACCAGTCCGGGGGCTTTGTCGGCCATCGAGCCGAGCAGGAAGAACGTGGCCTGTACGCCGCGTTCCTGAAGGAGCGTCAGGAAGCGCGGCGTGGAGAGCGGGTCCGGGCCGTCGTCGAAGGTGAGGGCGACGTGGTCGCGGTGGCCGATCCCGGCCAGGCGGGGCATCTGGCGGTTGCGCAGCGGTCCGTAGGTGGAGATGACGGGGGCCGCGTGTGCGGCGGCGAGGGCGGCTGCGGCGGTGCCGATGCGCAGGAGTGTGCGGGGCTTCATGGGGTGTGGCCTCAGGAGAGGGTGGTGAGCGCGCCGAGGCGCGGCAGCTGGCGAGGGGTGAGCAGGCGGTGCAGGGTGGCGGAGAGGTCCGCCGGGCGGGCGCTGCCGCATTCGACCAGGACGACCTGTCCGGGCTTCACCTCGGGAGGGGTGGAGCTGCCGCAGGCGATCCGGGTGTCGGGGACCACCAGGTGCTCGTGGTGGTAGGCGGCCAGGCCGAGGTCGAGGGCGTCCAGGTCGGGGCCGGAGAGGAAGAACCTGGTGGCCGCGCCGGTGTCCGCGTGCAGGGCGGTGGCTCCGGCTTCGAGGGAGTCGCGGCGGGTGACGAGCCCGGTCGCGTACGGCGGACCGTAGCCGGCGTTGACCAGGGTGAGTCCGGCGCTCGCGAGACGGCGGACCTCGCCGGGGTCGGCGGCGGCCTCGGCCGCGTCGATGGACATGGCCGCTTTCTCGGCCGCCAGCGTGCGAAGCGTGGCGTCATCGATGCGTTCGCCGTGCGGCGGGTGGACCACGAGGTAGGTCCGACCGGTGTGGTCGGCGTCGATAGTGTCGAATCCCCCGTAGGTGACGGCGAGTTGGGTGCCGCCGGTGGCCAGCCAGCCGGTCGCTGCGAAGGCCGCGGCCACGAGGCCGAGCCTGCGGATGGGGCGGCGCGGCGCGGGCGCGGCTTCCCGGCCGGGGCGGCGGCGCTGCGCGGGGATGACGGGCGACGGCACGGTGGTGGCGAAATGCTCCGCGACGGCCGCGATGGCGTTCGCCGGGCCGGAAGCATTGTGGTGCAAGGCCAACCCGGCCTCCCGGTACCGGTGCCCGGTGGTGCCGTCGGCCATGGCGGTGAGGGCGGGTGCGAGGTCGGCCGGGTCCTGGATCCAGGGGGCGAGGCCGGCCTGGTCGAGGGCGGCGGCGTTGGTCTGGCCGTGGCCGGGTATGCAGCGGTAGCTGATGGCCGGCAGACCGCAGGCGAAGGCCTCCAGCGAGGTCAGGCCGCCGGCGTTCTGCACCAGCACGTCGCAGGCGTGCATCAGGCTGGGCATGTCCGCGACCCAGCCGAAGGCGTGCTCGATGCCGTCCGCGCGCAGCCGCTCCGCCAGGGGCTGGTTCTTCCCGCACACCACCACCGGCACGGCCGTGCCGGTGTCGCGGATCTCGGCAGCGACCTTCGCCACCTCGCCGACTCCCCAGGAGCCGGCCACCAGCAGCGCCAGCGGGGTGTCCGGTGGGAGGCCGAACCGTGCGCGGGCCGCGCCGCGCTGGGTTTCGGTGGCCGGGGTGAACCGGGGGTCGACCACTGGACCGGCGACCACCACCCGTTCGGCGCCGTGCTCGCGGGCCTGCCCGGCCGGGACCGGATGTGCCGCCAGGTGCAGGTCGACACCGGGAGCCACCCACAGCGGGTGGACGGAGAAGTCCGTCAGGTAGGTCGCGGCGGGCACCGCCAGGCGCCCCTTGCGGCGCAGGGTGCCGAGGACCTGCCCGGCGATCGGGTAGGTGGCCACCACCGCGCGGGTGTCCGGCGGCAGCCCGCGCAGGAGTCGCCGGTGGGTGCTGCGCTGGATCAGCCGGGTCAACGGGCCCGGACGCTCGGCGTTCTCGGTGGCGGAATAGATCCGCTGGTAGGTCGAGGGGGCGATGGTCAACACCAGCCGGTAGCTCTCCGAGACCAGTCGCCCGAGGCCGGCAGGTATCAGGTCGAGGAAGTCGTGACGGTCGACCTCGAAGCCCAAACCGCGCAGGCGCAGGGTGAGTTGGGCTGCGGCTCCGTCGTGTCCGGCGCCCACGCTCGCGGAGACGATGACGACGCGCCCGGTGGCGGGACCAGGAGGGCAGGGCGAGTCGGCGCGGTGCGCCGGCGCCTCGCGGAGGCGTGGGGGTTGCGACACGGTCGGCCGATCTTCTCGCGATGGCGGGCAGAGGCTGGGCGACCTCGGGTACGGGGCGCCGCTGGGACTTGCGGGTGCTACACAGAGGAATGCAGGGCAGATGTCGCGGCAGGCCGACCGTGGGCGCCGCGCCCGTCGTGCGCCTGGTCGTCTGCTGCCGTCCTCCGCTCGTCGCCGTGGCCCTCGGCCTCGTGGTGGATCGCCGTTGCGGCCGCGCCGCCGCCGATCACCACCACGGCCGCACCGACCGCGATCCAGCGTGCCGACCGGCCACGCACCCAGCGTCCGGCGCGCCCCAGACGCACGCGGCCTTTGCCCGGGCGGCTCCCGCGAAACTGCTCCTGCGATTCCCAGGCTTCGACGGGCTCGCTCACGGCACCCACCCCGATCCTCGGCAAGGCCCGGACCGACCCCGGGCGGAGCCGCCAGGATGTCCGGGCATTGCTGAAGACCGGCTGAAGACCTGAAGACCCCTTCAGCCATCCACGGGCGGAACCTGCCACCCGTACTGGTGGTGGAGGACGAACACCGGCCGGCCCTGGCGCTGCAGCACGAGCCGACCCTCGAAGGCTTCACCGTCGACGTCGCCCACGACGGCCCGTGTGGCCTCGCAACGGTCGTTCTGGCTTGTGACGGTGGTGCCTCCGTGGTGAGCGGCACTGTGCTCGCCGAGTGCGAGTCGTACCGCAACTGCGCCCCGCCAGGCCACGCGGTCGGTGCCGGGCGGGGCGGGACTGACCCTGGGTCAGTCATGCCCGAACTCGACGTGCGAGCATGACCGGATGACTGCGAGTTCCCACGAGTTGCACGAGCTGCACCGGGTGACGACACCGGTTCTGGAGATCGCCTACCACCGGACCGGCGAGCGCCGCCGGAAGAGCGACGCTCCGGTGATCCTGCTGCACGGCTTCCCCTACGACGTCCGGGCCTACGACGAGGTGGCGCGGCTGCTCGCCGAGGCCGGCCGGGAGGTGCTGACGCCGTACCTGCGCGGCTACGGGCCGACCAGGTTCCTGGCCGAGGACACCCCGCGCAGCGGCCAGCAGGCCGCGCTCGCGCAGGATTCGGTCGAGTTCATGGACACGCTGGGGATCCGGCGGGCCGTGGTCGCCGGCTACGACTGGGGCGGGCGCGCGGCCTGCGCAGCGGCGGCGCTGTGGCCGGAGCGGATTCACGGCCTGGTCACGGCGGGCGGCTACACCGTCCAGGACATCGCCGGCGCGATGGAGCCCGCCGCACCGGAGGCGGAGCACAGATACTGGTACCAGCACTACTTCCACTCGGAGCGCGGCCGCAGAGGTCTGGAACGGAACCGTGAGGAGCTGTGCAAGCTGCTCTGGCGGCTGTGGTCGCCGACCTGGCCGGAGGCCGAGCAGGCCTTCGCCGCCTCCGCGCCCAGCCTGCACAACCCGGACTTCGTGGACGTGGCGATCCATTCCTACCGGCACCGCTACGGCCTGGTGGCGGGGGATCCGCGCTACCAGGCCCTGGAGGACCGGTTGGCCGAGCTGCCGCCGGTGACCGTTCCCAGCGTGGTGCTGGTGGGCGAGGAGAACGGCGTGATCCGGGCCGCCGACCAGACCGGCACCGAGCACTTCACCGGTTCGTGTGAGGTGCGCTCCCTGCCCGGGGTGGGCCACAACGTCCCGCAGGAGGCACCGGAGGCCTTCGCCGAGGCGATCCTGAGCCTGCCGCACGGCTGAGCAGCGGGTCCGTCGGCGCTCGCGAATCCGTCGGCGGTTTCGACCGGCGACCCGTTTCGTCCGGCGGCGGTGCTGATGGTGCTGATTCCGTGAGGGGGATGGTCACGACCAGCGGGACGTTCCCGCCCAGCGGGCGCCGCGGGCCCGTCACCGGCGGAGCCGGGCGAGCAGCTCGGGCAGGGACGCCACGGAGTCGAGCACGTGATCCGGCTCGCCGTCGCCCCGTCTCGGCGCGCCCGGTGCGGCCTTTCCGGTGCGGACCAGGACGCCGGTGATCCCTAGCCGCTGGGCGGCGAGCACGTCGGACTCGATGTCGTCACCGACCATCAGCGCCTCGGCCGCCGCGACGCCCAGCTGCCCCAGCGCGCCGGCGAAGAAGGCCTCGGCGGGCTTGCCGAGCACCTCGGCCCGGACGCCGGCCGCGTACTCCAGGCCGGTGACGAAGGCGCCGCTGTCGAGCCGCAGCCCCTCGGCCGTACGCCAGTAGGCGTTCCGCTGCATCGCCACCAGCCTCGCCCCTGCTTGCAGCGCCGCGAAGGCCCGGTCGAGCGCCCGGTAGTCGAACTCGGGACCGGCGCCGCCGATCAGCACCACCTCGGCGTCGTCCGGATCGTCGACCAGCTCCAGAGCGGCCAGGTCCTCCCGGATGTCGCCGCTGTTCAGCAGCAGGCACCGGGTGCCCGCGAGCCGGGTGGCGGTGGCGGCCGGCGCGGTGAGCACGGACCCGACGCTCACCGGGAACCCGGCCGCGACGAGCGTCTCGGCGATCGAGCGCCTGGTGCGTGAGGTGGTGTTGGTCAGCAGCACGTACGGCACGCCGTCGGCGCGGAGCTCCCGCAGGGCAGCCACCGCGCCCGGGATCGGCTGCCAGCTGACCGTGAGCACGCCGTCGATGTCGAGCAGTACCCCTTCGGGTCGTCCCATGCCCCGACCATAGCCCTGGGCCTGGCCCCGCCGCCGCTCCGTCCGCTGCCGGAGCGGGGGCCCTGGAACGGCCCGTCGGGCCGGGCCAGGAGCAGGCGAAACCGCAGGTCAGATGGAGTGGAATCGTTCGTCGTGCAGTGTTCGTTCCGGCCGTACCGCCGGTCTCCACGGCGCACCGGCCCACTTCTTCGACGGGCAGGAAGTCGTAGTACTCCGGCGCCGTCCCGCTGTACGCGACGAGGAATACGCGCCGACGGGCCGAACGGGGGATTCGCTGAGCTGGTCAGCGGACACGGTGCATCCCCTTTCGGGGTCGGTGCTCCGGTGGATCCGTTGCCGTGCGGGGTGGGGGAAGCACGCTCAGCACCCGTGGCGGGGGTACTTGTAGCCGGCCAGGCGCTCCTCGGTGAACGCGATGAGCCCCTCGGGGGTCGCCACGGCGCCCGGACGCAGCGCGACGGCAGCGGCCACCTCCCCGCCGGGGCGGTCGTCGGGCGTGCCGACGACGGCGGCGAGGGCGACGGCGGGGTGCTGGTAGAGGACCTCCTCGATCTCCCGGGGGGGGGTATACGTCGTACCCGCCGCGGAGCGCGGGCCCGATGGCTCGGGCCCGCGCTTCGATTCGACGCGATCAGCCGTGCGTCACGCACTTGTTGGCGCTGTTGGACCACAGGCCCTGGAGGTCGAAGGTGCCGGTGCTCAGGGTGACGTAGGCGTCGAGGTTCTCGCACTCGTCGCCGATCTCACCGCCACCGCCGTTCCAGCCGATGCTGGGCCAGAAGTCGGTGACCGTCTCGGCGTACTCGTGGGTCTCGGTGGACTCGATGCCGGAGAGCAGACGGCCGTCGGTGAAGGTGGTGCAGGCGCCGGCGCCGTTGTCCGGGATGTACGGCAGGTTGGTGTAGGCCAGCGTGCCGTAGGAGCTGCTGGTCTTGTCGTGCCAGGCGCAGAAGCCGGAGTTGGGGAAGCCGTCCGGGTGGGTGCCGGTGGGGGAGAGCACCACGTACTGGGCGTTGAGGTTGGGCGCCTGGGTGGTGTTGCCGAAGTGGGCGGCGGCCTTGCCGGCCTCGGCGGCGATCTGGGTGGTGGTCGCGCTGGACGGCGCGGCGGCGGAGTTGTCGAACCAGACGCCGGCCAGCGGGGAGGAGGCCGGGTGCTGGACGTGGACGCCCTTGGTGCCGCAGCTGGTGGTGCCCTTGGCGACGCCCTCGCAGTACTGGTCGAGGATGGTGCCCCAGGTGTCCTGGCTGCCGTAGAGACCCTTGAACATGTTCTGCATGTCGGGGGCGACCCCGGCCGGGTCGGAGGACCACTGCGAGCCCCAGAAGACCAGGTACACCTTCGGCGTGGGGGACACCACGCCCTGGCTCGCGTTGGAGCGGACCGAGAGGGTGTTGTTGGTGCTCGCGGCGGGCCGCTGGGCGGTGCCCGGGTGGAGCGGCTTGAGCCCGGAGTGGGCGGGTGCCGGGGCGGGTTGCGCCGAGGCTCCGGTGGCCAGCGAGGCGGTGCCGAATGCGGCCAGGGCCAGCGCGGTGAGGGTGTGGGCGGCGGCCTTGAACGGCTTGCGCATGTGTCTGCTCCCGAGTGTGAGGGTGTGGGAGGTTTGTCAGTGCGTTGTTTGAGCGCCGACACCTCACCAGCTCGGCCGCCGGTCGGTCCAGACGTGCGGACGCTGCGGAGCGAAGCCTTTGCCGTGGTCATACCAAGTCCTTGTCGGGGAAACGGGGTCGGTCGGGCCCGGCGGTCGGTACTACGATGCGCAGCGACACAATCCGGCCGATCGACGGGGGTTCTGATGACGGGTCAGTGGCAGGAGCTGGGTACGCCCGGCGGGATCGAGGCGTACGTACACCGCCCGGAGGGCGAGGTCCGCGGTGCGGTGGTGGTCTGCTCCGAGCTGTACGGGGTCAACGCGTATCTTCGGGGCGTCTGCGCGGAGTTGGCGGGCCTCGGGTACGTGGCGGTGGCGCCGGACTTCTACTGGCGCAACGCCCGCCGCACCCAACTCGGCTACACCGAGAAGGGGCGCGAGGCGGGCCTGGTGCTGATGGGAGCCCTGGACCGCGACGAACTGGTCGCCGACGCCGCCGAGGCGCTGGCCGCCGCGCGGGGCCTGGCCGACGGGCGCGGGGTGGCCTTCGTCGGGCAGAGCATGGGCGGGCACATCGCGGTGCGCGCGGCCACCGAGCTGCGGTTCGAGCTGGCCGCGGTGTTCTACCCGGGCTGGCTGCTCAACTCCGGCTTCCCGCTGGTCGGTCCGGTGCCGCCGCTGGAGACCGCCGAGCGGATCGCCGCCAACGGCGTGCACCTGCTGGGCTTCTGCGGCGAGCTGGACCACATCCTCCCGCAGGAGGAATGGCAGGAGGCCGAGTGGCGGCTGACCGAGGCCAAGGTCGGGCACGAGCTGATCACCTACCCGGGTGCCCGGCACGGATTCGCGGCCGATCGCCCGGCGGACCACGACGCCGACGCGACGGCCGATGCCTGGCGGCGCGTGCACGAGGCGCTGGACCGTCATCTGTAGACCGAAAGCCCGCGGAGCGGAGCAGCGGTAGAACGGTCTGCTCCGCTCCGTGGGCACGGGTGCGTTCGCGCGCTACGCTTCCCCGGCACTCGTTGACGGGGGAAGACGATGGACAAGCGGTTCACCGAGCCCAAGTACGCCACCGCGCTGAGAGCCGGCCTGGAACTGGTCGGCTGGATAGGGCTGCCGATCGCGCTGTGGTCGCACTCGATCCTGCTGGCGATCGGTGTGGACGTCCTGCTGATCGGCGTCCCGGCCGTGTTCCAGACGCCGGGGGACAAACCGGGGACGGTCATCGCAGTGCCCGGCTGGGTCACCGTCCTGATGGTGCTCGCCGAACTCGCCGGCGCCGTCACCGCCGCCTGGCTGCTGTTCCCGGCCTGGGCGGCGGTGCCGGTCAGCCTGCTCGCACTTTCCTGTTGCGGCACCGAACTGCCGCGCTGGCGCCGCCTCTTGGCGGCCTGACCGGCGCCGTCGTGCCGCGCGACCGTCACCCTCGGGGCGGTGTCACTGGTGGTCAAAGGCCCGGAAGTCCGGGTAGCCCAGGATGAGGAGCTTCTCGGCGGGGTTGAGGCGGTAGGGGACGATCTTGCCGGTGTCCTCGAAGCCGAACCGCCGGTAGAAGGCCAGCGCCCGCGGATTGCCCTCGTGTACGCCGAGGGTCAACCAGCCCAGGGAGGTGTGCTCCTGGGCGTGGCGGATGCACGCCCTCATCAGCCCGGCGGCGGGGCCGGCGGGCCCGCGGTACTTCGGGGAGACGTAGACCGAGTGGACGTGGACGTGGTCGGGGACGTCCGGGATCGGCCCGACACCCGCGATCCCGACCCAGGCCCCGGCCTCGTCGACGGCCACGAAGGTGGCGCACTCTTCGCTGGTGGCCTCGACGGCGGCCTGCTGCTGCCAGACGTCCTCGGCGAGGGCGACGGTGTCGTCGTACGAGGAGCCGAACGCCGTCGGCGAGTCGAGCAGTGCCTCCAGCCTGATGGTACGCAGTTCCCGGTGCTCCGTGCCGGTGATTCGGCGGATGACGTAGTGCATGATCAGACTTTCGCACAGCCGGGGCAGCACCACCGGGTCGGCCGGGCAACTGCTCGCCGTGACAGTTGTCACGCGGTTCCGGCTACAGGGATCACTGACGCGGGGTCGGCTGGGCGCGCAAGACTGAACGCCTGGCGAACAGGGGGGACAGACATGAGGGTATTGGTGGCCGGGGCCGGAATCGGCGGGCTCTGCCTGGCGCACGGGCTGCTGCGGGCCGGCGTCGACGTACGCGTCCTCGAACGGGAGGACGACCCGCACAGCCGCTACCAGGGTTTCCGGATCGCCCTGAACGGGCCGGGACTTGCCGCTCTGCACGCCTGCCTGCCGGAGCGGTTGCACCCGTTGCTGGCCGCCGTCACCGGGCCGATGGCGGGGGAGCGGAGGGTGGTCGACCCGCAGCTCCGGGAGGTCCGCAGGCTCGGTGCGGTCGACGAGGGGACGGCCACCGACCGGCATGTGCTGCGCCGGCTGCTGCTGGCCGGGCTCGGCGACCGGGTCGAGTTCGGCAAGGCCGTGGTCGGTTACGCCGAGCGGGCGGACGGCACGGTCGAGGCGCGGTTCGGCGACGGCGGCAGCGCGATCGGCGACCTGCTGGTGGGCGCGGACGGCGTGGGCTCGGCGGTGCGCCGCCAACTGCTGCCCGAGGCCGAGGTGGTCACCGTCCCCGGCAACTCCGTCCTCGGCCGCACCCCGCTCACCGAGCGGTTCGCCGCTCTGGTGCCGGGCTTCGGCACCGTGGTGGCGGGTGCCGGGGTGAGCATGCTGCTCGGCCGGATGGAGTTCCGCCGGCCGCCACGGCTCGCGGCCGAAGAGCTCGCGCCCGACATCCGACTGCCCGACACCGCGAGCTATCTGCGCTGGGTGGTGATGCTCCCCGGCCTCGCCCCGGCCGAGCCGAAGGACTGGGCAGGCGTCCGTGACGAACTGCTCGCCCTGCTGGACGGCTGGCACCCGGACCTCGTCGACCTGGTCCGCGGCGCCGACGTGGTCAACAGCTCGGCCCTGACCGTCCGTTACGCCAAGCCCGTGCCGCACTGGGGCGGCACCCGCCGGGTCACCCTGCTCGGGGACGCGATCCACCCCATGCCGCCGAGCGGCGGCCGGGGCGCCAACACGGCGCTGCGTGACGCCGAGCTGCTCAGCCGTTCGCTCGCCGCCGTCCAGCGGGGTGAGGTCGAACTTCCGGCCGCCGTCGAGGAGTACGAGCGGCGGATGCTCGACTACGGCTTCGCCGCCGTCGCCGAGAGCCTGGCGCGGCTCCCGGACTTCACGCCCGCGCGGTAGCGGACCCGAGGGCGAGGCGGCACCGCCCGGGAGGCCGGGCGGTGCCGCGCCGCGGAGGAGATCCTCGCGCGGCTGCGACCGGCGACCTCCGGGGAACGCGGGACGGCGGGGAGACCCGTCGGTGGTGCGGGTGCGATCTTCGGCCGGGTACTGGCCGTGATCCGCCACGACGACGATGATGACGCGGGTCCATCGACGTGTGACCCCCGCCCGCCCGGGCCGGGCCGCAGGAAGCCACCGTTGCGGCCCAGCCCGGACCCACACCTCCGGAAGGCACCATGCTGAACCTGTCGGTCCTGCTCGAGGATTCCGCCCGCATGTACCCGAACCGCGACGCGCTGGTGCTCGGCTCGACGCGCCTCACCTACGCCGAGGTCGACGCGGCCGCGAACCAGGTCGCCAACCTGCTGGTGGAGCGCGGGATCCGGCCCGGCGACAGGGTGGCGCTGAGCTGTCCGAACGTGCCGCAGTTCCCGATCGTCTACTACGGCATCCTCAAGGCCGGCGGGGTGGTCGTCCCGCTCAACATCCTGCTCAAGGCCCGCGAGGTGGCCTACCACCTGCGCGACGCCGAGGTGAAGGCCTACTTCTGCTTCGAGGGGGCGCCGGGCCTGGCCATCGGCGGGGAGGGCTGGAAGGCCTTCAACGAAGTCGGGAGCTGCGAGGACTTCCTCCTGATCACCGCCGACCCGGCCGCGCCCTCGCCGATCGACGGAGCGGAGACCATGGGCGCGGCGCTCGCCGGCCGGCCCGCGGTCTTCGACCCGGTGGCCACCGAGGCGACCGACACCGCGGTCATCCTCTACACCTCGGGCACCACGGGTCAGCCCAAGGGCGCCGAACTCTCGCACGCCAACACGGTGTTGAACGTGACGGCCTGCAACCGGATGTTCCGGGGCAGGCCGGCCACCGACAGCCACGTCCTGTGCCTGCCGCTGTTCCACACCTTCGGCGCCACCATCCAGATGCACACCGGCTTCTCGATGGCGGCCACCCTCCACCTGGTACCGCGCTTCGACGCGGAACAGGTCGTGCGACTGATGAACACCGAGGAGATCACCTTCTTCGCCGGCGTCCCGACCATGTGGTGGGGCCTGCTGGGCGCCCTCACCGATGCCGTCGACGTGGACCGGATCGCCCGCAACCTGCGGATCGGCGTCTGCGGTGGCGCCGCGCTGCCGCTGGAGATCCTCAGCCGGGTCAAGGAGCGGCTGCACGTCCGGATCCTGGAGGGCTACGGCCTCTCCGAGACCTCACCGGTGGTGACGTTCTCCGACCCGGATCGCGAGCCGCGCCCCGGTTCGATCGGCGTCCCGGTCTGGGGCGTGGCGGTCAAGCTGATCAACGACGACTGGTCGGAGGTCGCCGGGGCCGGCGTGGTCGGCGAGATCGCGGTCAAGGGCCACGGTGTGATGAAGGGCTACTACAACCGGCCGGAGGACACCGCGGCGGCGATCCGGGACGGCTGGTTCCGCACCGGTGACCTGGCCCGTCGGGACGAGGACGGCTTCTACTACATCGTCGACCGGGCCAAGGACATGATCATTCGCGGCGGCTACAACGTGTACCCGCGCGAGATCGAGGAGGTGCTGATGACCCACCCCGCGATCAGCCTGGCCGCGGTCGTCGCCGTGCCCCACGAGAGCCACGGCGAGGAGGTCAAGGCCTTCGTCATCCTGGAGCCCGGTGCCGAGGCCACCCCCGAGGAGCTGATCGCCTGGGGTAGGGAGCAGATGGCCGGCCACAAGTACCCGCGCATCGTGGAGATCGTCGAGCGGCTGCCGATGACCGCCACCGGCAAGATCCTCAAGCGTGAACTCACGTGACGGACCGTCTCGCGCCCTCGCGGTGTGCCTTCCGATGCGGCTTCCCAATGTGATCTAGATTGCCCGGCCATGAGCGAAAATGTCGGAATCGGCCGTCGATCGGTGCTCAAAGCGATTCCCGCAGCCGT
This sequence comes from Kitasatospora sp. NPDC004669, assembly GCF_040609455.1. NCBI lineage: Bacteria > Bacillati > Actinomycetota > Actinomycetes > Kitasatosporales > Streptomycetaceae > Kitasatospora > Kitasatospora sp. NPDC004669. The sequence goes on along the minus strand of NZ_JBEXKB010000049.1, from coordinate 50,220 downwards.
CCTCCTGGAGGCATCCTCGGGGATCCTCGGGCGCCGGCGAGCGGTGGCGGCGACGGCGCGGACGTGGGCGCGGGAGCGGTTCCCGCAGCCCGTCGCCGTCCGGACCCCGCGAGCGGTGCCCGGCCGGGCGTCCGAGGTGCTCGAGCAGACGCTCGACGTACGGTTCACGGACCTCGCCGTCCCGGGCTACGGGCCGGTCACCACGCGCACCTACAACGGGGCGATCCCCGGGCCGACCCTGAGGGTGCGCGGCGGGGACACCCTGCGGCTGACCCAGATCAACGGCCTGCCGCCCAACCAGCCCTTCAACGGCGACCACAACCGGCCGCACCAGCTCAACAGCTTCAACCTGCACACCCACGGCCTGCACGTCTCCCCGGCCGGGGACGCCGACAACGTCCTGCGTGAGTTCGCCCCGCGCACGGCCGACGAGGTCGACGCCGGCGCCCCGGAGCCGCAGTACGTGACCACCGTCGAGGTGCCGGCCGACCACCCGGCCGGCACCCACTGGTACCACCCGCACCTGCACGGGGCCACGGCCGTGCAGATCGTCGGGGGAATGGCAGGGGTCCTGATCGTCGAGGGCGACATCGACGAGGTGCCCGAGGTCAAGGCGGCCGCCGACATCGTCGTCTGCATCAACGAACTCCGGCTCAAGGACGGCAAGGTCCCCGACTTCGCCTCCGGCGGCGCCCTGACCGTCGTCCCGCCCACCCTCACCGTCAACGGCGAGGTCAACCCGACCATCACGCTGCGCCCGGGCGAGGTGCAGCGCTGGCGGCTGGTGGCCGCGACCGCCTTCACCGCGCTGCCGCTGCGGCTCACCGGCGGTGGGCAGAACCTCACCTTCCACCAGATCGCGCTGGACGGCGTGACCTTTCCGGCCACGGTCGCCGCCGACACGGTGAGCCTGGCCATGGGCAACCGCGCCGACGTGCTGGTCCGGGGTGGCGACCCCGGTACGTACGAACTGCGGGCCGACGGGGTGTCCGAGCCGCTGATGACCGTCCAGGTGACGGGCGAGCCCGTCGAACCGCCGATGGACCTGCCGACCGAGCTGCCGGCCGGCAAGCCGTTCCTCGACGAGAACGAGATCGCCAACCCCGACGCGGACCGCGAGGTGGTGTTCCACGTCGACCCGCGCGCCTTCGACGGGCCGTTCCCCAACGCTTTCCGCGTCCTGGGCACCAACGCGACCCCCGCGGCCGACCCCGACGGCGACCTCACCCGGGACCCGGCCTACGGCCTGTTCGACCTCGGCTACGTCAACCACACCCTGCCGCTCGACACCGTCGAACGGTGGACCGTCCGCACCGACGAGACCAGGCCGGCCTTCAACCACCCCTTCCACCTGCACACCAACCACGTCCTGGTCACCCACCGCAACGGCGAGCGGCTCGACCCGCCGGTCTGGCAGGACACCATCGGGCTGGCCGGGGGCGAACCCGGGGACAAGGTCACCTTCCTGGTCAGGTACGAGGACTTCACCGGTAGCACGGTCGCCCACTGCCACCAGCTCCAGCACGAGGACCTCGGCATGATGCAGACCGTCGAGTACGTCGAAGCGCGGCGGCCGGGCGGTTGACCCCGGCGTCAACCGCCCCCGAGTTCAGCCAGCAGCTCCGGGCCCGACCACGGCCGAGCGGCGCCCGGACCCGCCCGCTCGGCCTCGCGGACCAGCGCGGCCAGGCGGGCGTTGGCCGGGGCCGGCAGGCCGTGCCGCCCGGCGAGCGCGATCACCTCGCCCTGGAGCGAGTCGACCTCGGTCGGGCGGCCACGCCGCAGGTCCTCCCACATGGACGAGCGGGCGTGGGCGTCGATCCGCAGGCCGGCGGCGGCCAGTCTGCGGAAGAGCGCGTCCGGCAGCCCGAGCACCCCGGGCATCCACCCCGGCGGCACCGGGCCCAGCCGGGCGGGCCTGACACCCGCCGCCCGGAAGGCGGCGAGCGCCTCCCGCTGGCACCGGGCCAGACAGGCGCGGTACGCCCTGGCGCCCAGCTGTTCGCGCAGCGGCAGTCCGGACAGGGCGTTCACCGCGTTGTTGAGGTTCATCAGCAGCTTTGCTGCCTGTACGGCGGGCATGTCCGGGTGCAGCGCCAGGCTGAGCCCGCCGGCCCGGGCCGCCACCGCGAACGGGCGGGCCGCCGGGGTGTCCTCGACCATCAGCGCACCGCCGCTGCCCTGGTGGACGGCGGCCGGCCCGCTGCGCAGCACGTTGTACGGGACCATCCCGGCGAGCACCCGGTGGCCCGGCAGCTCCGCGCGCAGCACCTCGGGGTTGTGCAGACCGTTCTGGAAGCTGATCACCACCGCTTCCGGTGCCAGGTGTTCGGCCAGCTCGCGGGCGGCCGCCCGGGTGTCGGCGGACTTGACGGTCACCAGCACACAGTCCGCCCGCGCGGCGGCGGCCGCGTCGGTGGCCGTGGTGAGCTCCCGGACCTGTCGCCGCGCCTCGCCGGGGCCGGTCAGCGTCAGCCCGTTCCGTTCGATCGCCGCCATCGCGGCCGGCCGGCCGACCAGGGTGACGTCGGCGACGGCGGCCAGCATGCCGCCGAGGTGGCAGCCGATGCTGCCGGCGCCGAAGACCGCGATCCGCGGTTCCTTGTTCATGCGTCGCGTCCTTCGTGTGCGCGGCTCAGGGCCTGGCTTCGACCTCGTGTCGTTCGTCCGGCAGGCGGGAGTTCGACGACGGGCCCGAGGGTCAGTCGACCAGGTCCGGGTCGCTCGCGCTGATCTGCTCGAACAGCGGCTGCGCCTGGAACCAGCCGGCCAGGTTGCTGCCGACCTGTCCGTGGGTGATCAGCGCCGTCTCCCGGTCGATCGGCTTCGGGGTGCCGGCCGCCATCGCCAGCAGCTGGGCCTGGCAGGAGCGCTCCATGGTGACGAACCACCAGACCGCCTCGGCGACCGACCGGCCGACCGTCAGCAGGCCGTGGTTCTGCAGGATCACCGCCTTGTGCGCGCCGAGCGCGGTCGCGATCCGCTTGCCCTCGTCGACCTCGTTGACGACGCCGCGGTAGTCGCTGTACAGCCCGTGGTCCTCGAAGAAGGCGCAGGCGTCCTGGGTCAGCGGGTCCAGCGGGATGCCGAGGCTGGAGAAGGCCTTGCCGTGCAGCGAGTGGGCGTGGGCGGCCGCGATCGCGTCCGGGCGGGCGGCGTGCACCTGGGAGTCGATCACGAACGCGGCCCGGTTCACCGGCCGGTTGCCGTGCAGCAGGGTGCCCTCGTGGTCGACCAGGATCAGGTCCGAGGCCTTGATCATGCTGAAGGGCATCCCGAACGGGTTCACCCAGAAGCGGTCGGGGTGCTCCGGGTCGCGCACGGTGATGTGTCCGGCCACCCCTTCGGAGAAGCCGAACCGGCCGAACAGTCGGAAGCCGGCGGCGAGTTGTTCCTTGCGGTACCGGCGCTCCGCCTCGACCGAGTCGAAGCTGGGCGGCAGCGGCAGGGTGACGCCGGCCGGCAGCGGTCCGACGGCGGCGGCGAGCGAGGCGGGCAGCGGGGCGCCGGTCCCCGAGGGGGTAGGGATGCTCATGGCCCCAGAAGATACAATGACGTATCCGATACGCCAATGCATCCGATTGGCTGTTCTTCGAGTGAACCGGGACGCCACCGATGCCCAAGGGTGAGACCAAGCGCCGTCCGCGCACCCGTGCGGCCCTGCTCCAGGCGGCACTGGAGACCTTCGCCGAGTACGGGTTCCGCGCCGCCACCATCGAGCAGATCTGTGAGCGGGCCGGCTACACCCGTGGCGCGTTCTACTCCAACTTCAGCAGCAAGGAGGAGCTCTTCCTCGCACTGTTCGACGCGCACAGCGAGCAGGTCGTCCAGCGGATGGGCGCGCTGGTCGACTCGATCGCCACCGAGGACCTCACCGTGCAAGCGCTGGTCGACGTCCTCTGCGAGATCGAACCGGCCGAACGCGACTGGTACCTGGTCACCACCGAGTTCACCCTGCACGCCATCCGCGACCCCCAGGCCGCCTGGGTGCTCGCCCAGCACGACGCCCGGCTGCGCGCCCAACTCGCCCGCGCCCTCACCGACCACCTGGCCCGCGCCGGCCGCACCCTCACGGTGGAAGCCGACGAACTCGCCCGGCTGCTGATCGCCATCCGTGAGGGCGGTCTGGCCCAGAGCTACGTCGAACCCGACCGGTTGCCGCCCGGCCGACTCGAACAGCGCTTCCTGGAACCGCTGTTGACGGCGCTGACTACGGACTCCCGCACGCCCTGACGAGGCGGACGGTTCGGCGTCGGGGAACCAGAGTGCTGTGTGAAGCTGTGTAATTCAGTTCAGTGCCAAGCATGTTCGGGCAACCGTTTGCTACCTACTGTGCACTCTTGACCATTGAGTGAGCATAAATGAACTGGTAGGGTCCTGCGGCGCACACCGCCCCGACCCCCGTTGAATGGTGGCATGCTCATGCTCACATTCAGGCGCTTACACCCTCCCCGCCCCCGCGGCATCCTGGTCGCCGTGGTGGCCATGCTGTGCGGACTGCTCGGCACCGCCCCCGTCGTCCACGCCGCGGCACCCCCGGGCGGCGCGCTCTCGACGGCCCACCGAACGGTCACCTGGCAGTCCCCGACGTACCCGAGCGGCTCGGTGCCCGACCCCAAGCACTGCCCGACCGCGGCCGCCGACCCGCAGGGCAAGGTCTGCGACCGCTTCGACCTCACCGTCGACGTCCCGCGCGGCTACTGGCAGGACAACCCCGACGGAGGCGTCCCGGTCTCCATCAGCTGGCCCGACCCGGCCATGGAGTTCGACCTCTACGTCTACGACGGCACCGGCCGGAAGGTCGCCGAGGACGCGTCGGGCGCCGACCCCGCCTCCGCCGTGATCCCGAACGCCTCGGGGACCTACCAGGTCCTGGTCGTGCCGTACAACGTCACCAACTCCTCCTACACCGCCACCGCCCTGCTGACCCAGCCCACCACGGTCGGCGACGCCACCGGCATCGCCCGCGACGGTGACGGCTACCTGATCCAGGCCGGCGCCGCCAAGGCCAGGGTCGACTTCAGCACCGAGGACACCTTCCGGCTGCAGTTCGCCCCGGACGGCACCTTCACCGCCCCGCCCGTCGGTGAGATGATCGCGACCGCCCCGCCGACCCTGAAGACCGTCCGGCAGAGCGACGAGGGGGCCTACTGGGCGATCAGCTCCGAGCACCTGACGCTGCGCGCCTACAAGCACCCGTTGCGCTTCGCGCTGTACGCCGAGGACGACGGCAAGCCCGTCTGGCAGGAGACCCGCGGCCTGACCTGGACCCAGACCGCGACGACCCAGACCCTGGCCCGCGGACCCCAGGAGCAGTTCTACGGCGCCGGCGAGCAGAACGGCTCCTTCTCGCACCGCGGTCGGACCGTCCACGCCGCCAACGACTACGACTGGAACGAGGGCGGCTTCAACAACTCCCAGCCCTTCTACCTCTCCTCGGCCGGTTACGGCGTCTTCCGGCACACCTACGCCCCCGGCACCTACACCTTCGACGACCCGGTCACCACGGCCGAACGCGAACGCCGCTTCGACGGCTACTACTTCTACGGCCCGGACCTGAAGAAGGTCATCGGCGCCTACACCGACCTGGTCGGCAAGCCCTTCATGCCGCCGGTCTACGGCCTGGAGCCCGGCGACTCCGACTGCTACCTGCACAACGCCAACCGCGGTGAACGGCACACCCTGGACGCCCTCGAGGTCGCCGACGGCTACACCGCCAACCAGGACCCGCTGGGCTGGATGCTGGTCAACGACGGCTACGGCTGCGGCTACGAGGACCTCCAGCAGACCGGCCAGGGCCTGCGCGGCCAGCACGCCCAGCTGGGCCTGTGGACCTCGACCGGCCTGCCCAACCAGAACGAGGAGGTCAAGGCCGGCGTCCGGGTGCGCAAACTCGACGTCGCCTGGGTCGGCCCCGGCTACAAGTTCGCCCTCGACGGCTGCCAGAAGGCGTACGACGGCATCCAGCGGAACAGCGACGCCCGCGGTTTCGTCTGGCTGCCGGTCTCCTGGGCCGGCGCCCAGCGCTGCGGCGTGCTGTGGAGCGGCGACCAGAAGGGCACCTACGACTACGTCCGCTGGCAGATCCCCACCTACGCCGGGGCGACCATGTCCGGCATCGCCTACAACACCGGGGACGTCGGTGGCATCTTCGGCGACGACCCCGAGGCGGCGACCCGGGACCTGGAGTGGAAGACCTTCATCCCGACCATCATGACCATGGACGGCTGGGCCGCCGGCGACAAGCAGCCCTGGCGCGCGGGCGAACCGTACGCCTCGATCAACCGGCGCTACCTGCAGCTGAAGGAGCGTCTGCTGCCCTACCTGTACACCCTCGCCGCCCAGGCCCACCAGAGCGGCGTCGGCGCGGTGCGGCCGCTGGTCCTGGAGTACCCGGACGACCCCAACACCTGGGGTGACGCGGCCAAGTACGAGTTCCTGAGCGGCAAGGACTTCCTGGTCGCCCCGGTCTACGACGACTCCGCCACCCGCAACGGCATCTACCTGCCCGAGGGCACCTGGGTGGACTACTGGACCGGCAGGACCTACCAGGGGCCGACCACGCTCAACGCCTACCAGGCGCCGCTCGACACCCTGCCGCTGTTCGTCCGGGCCGGCGCCGTCGTGCCGATGTGGCCCAAGGGCACGCTGTCCTGGCAGACCCGCGACACCGGCCGGCTCGACTACGACGTCTACGCCCAGGGCACGTCCTCCTACACCCTGTACGAGGACGACGGCACCACCCGAGGCCACGAGCAGGGCGCGTCCGCGACCCAGGACGTGAAGGTCCGCTCGGTGGGCGGGGGCCACGGCATGACCACCGTCGAGGTCGGGCCGAGCGTCGGCGACTACACCGGCAAACCGGCCGGCCGCGCCTACGGGTTCACCGTGCACACCGGCGCCGGCCCCGGCGCGGTGCTGCTCGACCACCGGCCGCTGGAGGGCCGTGACTCGCAGGCGGAGCTGGACTCGGCGGCCTCGGGCTGGTGGTACGACGAGGCCGCCGGCGTGGTGCACGTGAAGACGCCGCAGCGGTCCACCGGCAGCGCCTTCTCACTGCTCCTGGCGGGAGCGGGCTCCATCGAGGGCTGACCTCGGCCCAAGCCGCGGGGACGGGGGCCGCTGCCCCCGTCCCCGTTCGCACAAGTGCCCCTGGAGGATCACGTGTCCCGACGCTCACGGCCCGGGGCTACACTCCGTCCATGCTCAAAGCTGATCGCGCAGCCCGGATCCTGTCCCACATCGCGGAGGTGGGCAGCGCCGACGTGCACGCGCTCGCCGATCTGCTGGGAGTGTCGGGTGCGACGGTCCGTCGCGACCTCCAGGAACTGCACGACCAGGGGCTCCTGCACCGCACCCGCGGCGGTGCGGTGACCGGGGCCGTCAACCTCGAACTACCGCTGCGGCACCGCAGCGAGAAGCAGCAGGAGGAGAAGCGCCGGATCGCCCGCGTGGCCGCCGAGCTGGTGCCGGACGGCGCCGTGGTGGGCCTGACCGGCGGCACGACCGCCACCGAACTGGCCCGGGTACTGGGCGAGCGGGGCAAGGTCACCGTGGTCACCAACGCCGTGAACATCGCGGCCGAGCTGATCGTACGTCCGGAGATCCGCCTGGTGGTGATCGGCGGCATCGCCCGCTCGGCCAGCTACGAACTGGTCGGCCCGGCCGCGGACAGCATGCTCCAGCGCTACCACCTCGACCTCGCCTTCATCGGCGTGGACGGCCTGACGGTGCAGGAGGGCTGCACCACCCACGACGAGATGGAGGCCCAGACCGACCGCGCGTTCCTGGGCAGCAGCGCGCGGTCGGTCGTGCTGGCGGACCGCACCAAGATCGGCCGGGTCACCTTCGCCTCGATCTGCCCGCTCACCGAGGTCCACGACCTGGTGACGGACTCCGGGATCTCCGACGAGCAGGAGCGGGCCATCGCCGACACCGGCGTGCGGGTGCTCCGGGCCTGAGCGGCTGCCTCACCGTCCTGGCGTCGCGGCATCCCGGAGCCGGGCGGCCGCCGCCTCCGGGCTCACATCGGTGACGAAGGCGTCCAGCCCGGACTCCACGCCGGCCAGGTACTTGAGCTTGCCCGGGGCCCGCCGGACGGTGAACAGCTCCAGGTGCAGCGCCAGTTCACCACCGCCCTCGGCGGGAGCCTGGTGCCAGGCCGCGATGTACGGGGTCCGGTTGGGCGCCGCGCCGGGCGCGGCGGGGAACAGTGCGTCGAAGCGGCGCAGCAGGTCGAGGTAGAGGCCGGGGAACTCGGCGCGTTCGGCCTCGTCGAGCGCGGTGAGGTCGGCGACCCGGCGCTTGGGGTAGAGGTGGACCTCGTAGGGCCAGCGCGCGGCGAACGGTACGAAGGCGACCCAGTGTTCGCCCCGGAGGACCAGCCGCTCGGGGGAGCCCTGCTCGGTGGCGAGGAGGTCCTCGAAGAGGTTCCGTCCGGTGCGCGCCCGGTGCTCCTCGGCCCGGACGATCATCTTGGCGGTGCGCGGGGCGACGAAGGGGAACGCGTAGATCTGGCCGTGCGGGTGGCCCAGCGTGACCCCGATCTCCTCGCCCCGGTTCTCGAAGCAGTACACCTGCCGCACCCCGGGCAGGGCGGACAGCTCCGCCGTACGGTCGGTCCAGGCGTCCAGCACCAGCCGCGCCTTGGCCTCGTCCAGATCCGCGAAGGACGCGTCGTGGTCGGAGGTGAAGCAGACCACCTCGCAGCGGCCGGCCGCCGGCCGAACGGTGTGCAGCGGGTCCTCGTGGGCCGCCACGTGCTCGGCCGACCCCAGGGCGAGCGAGGGGAAGCGGTTCTCGAACACCGCCACCTCGTAGTCGGCCGCCGGGATCTCGCTGAGCCGCCCCTCCCGGGAGGGGCACAGCGGGCACTCGCCGGCGGGCGGGTGGTAGGTGCGCTGTTGGCGGTGGGCGGCCACCGTGACCCAGTCGCCGAGCACCGGGTCGAGCCGGATCTCGGAGAAGCTCATCGCGGGCTCCAGGGGGCGTTCGTCCCGGGCGTCGCGCACCGCTCCCGGCTCCCGGTCGTAGTAGACGAGCTCGCGGCCGTCGGCCAACTTGCTGGCGGTCTTGTGCACCGCTGTTCTCCTTCGTCTGTGACATCGGCCCGCCCGGTCAAACAGAATCAAACAGATACTACCGGTTGCCAACAAGGCCGGTCTACGGCCGACGACTCCCGGCCGGACCCTCTTGGGGCAGGTGGGCTTGGACATACGAATGTGTTGACCGCGAGACCCGATCATGTTTGATTATGTCGGAATTGGCATTCCTCTACCCCGCGCACTGGAGCTGAGCAGATGATCGACGAGGCCGCCACCACCTTCGAGGCCGTCCACGGCGGCCGACCGACCGGCATGTGGGCCGCTCCCGGCCGGGTGAACCTGATCGGCGAGCACACCGACTACAACGACGGCTTCGTCCTGCCCATCGCCCTTCCGCACACCACCCGGGTCACCGCCCGCCGCCGGGAGGACGGACGACTGCGGCTGTACAGCGCCCAGGGCGACGGCACCGTCACCGACCTGTCGCTGGACGGCCTGACCCCCGGCGTCGTCGCGAGCTGGGCCGGCTACCCGGCCGGCGTCTTCTGGGCCCTCGCCGAAGCGGGCCACCCGGTCGGCGGGGCCGACCTGTTCATCGACAGCGACGTGCCGGCCGGGGCCGGACTCTCCTCCTCCGCCGCCCTGGAGTGCGCGACGGCCGCGGCCCTGAACGACCTGTACGAGCTGGGCCTGACCGCACCCGAACTCGCCCTGCTCGCCCAGCGGGCCGAGAACGCCTTCGTCGGCGTGCCCTGCGGCGCGATGGACCAGATGGCCTCCGCCTGCTGCACGGACGGCGCCGCGCTGTTCCTCGACACCCGGACCCTGGAACAGCGGCACGTCCCGCTCGACCTCGCGGCGGCGGGTCTGCGGCTGCTGGTGATCGACACCCGGGTCAAGCACGACCTCGGCGACGGCGCCTACGCCGCCCTGCGGGCCGGCTGCGAGCGCGCCGCCGAGCTGCTCGGGCTGCCCGCGCTGCGCGACCTCGCCGTCGCCGACCTGGCCTCCGCGCTGGACCGGCTGCCCGGTGAACTCCGGCCGCTGGTGCGGCACGTGGTGACCGAGAACCGCCGCGTCCTGGAGACCGTCGAGCGGCTCGACCGCGGCGGGACCGCCGCGCTGGGCCCGATCCTGACGGCCGGGCACGCCTCGCTGCGCGACGACTTCCGGGTCTCCTGCGCCGAGACGGACCTCGCGGTGGAGGCCGCCGTCGCCGCCGGGGCCCTGGGGGCCCGGATGACCGGCGGCGGCTTCGGCGGGTCCGTCATCGCGCTGGTCGCGGCCGGGGACGTCACGGCGGTCTCGGACGCGGTGCGGTCCGCCTTCGGCTCGGCGGGCTTCGCCGCGCCGGTGGCGTTCACCGCCGTGCCCTCGGCGGGGGCGCGGCGGGTGGCTTAGGGCCTGGCCGGTGCCTCAGCCGTCCGCTCAGCCGGCGGCCGGGACGACGAGGAGCTCGCCGACCGCGTCGGCGAGCACCCCGCGGGCGGTCGCCGGGAGGGCGTCGTCGGTGACGAAGCAGTCGACCTCCTCCAGGGTCGCGAAGCTGCTGAGCCCGACGACGCCCCACTTGGTGTGGTCCGCGACCACGACCGTGCGGCGCGCCGAGGCGATCAGGGCCCGATTGGTCTGCGCCTCGGCCAGGTTGGGCGTGGTGAGGCCGGCTTGCTCGTGCACCCCGTGCACGCCCAGGATCAGCAGGTCCACATGGAGCGAGCGGATGGTCTGATCGGCCAGGGCGCCCACCAGGGCGGCCGAGCGGGTGGGCGACCCGCCGGTCAGTAGCAGCGACGGGACGGCCTCGCCGCGGTCGCGGCTCGCCGTCCAGAGCAGGTCGGCGATCGGCAGGGAGTTGGTCACGACCGTCAGTTGCGGGACCTCCAGCAGCCGGGCGGCGACCGCGTAGGTCGTGGTACCGGCGGACAGGGCCACCACGCTGCCCGGCTCCACCAGCTTGACGGCGGCGTCCGCGAGCGCGGCCTTGGTGGCCTCCTCCAGCCCGGACTTGGCGTCGAACCCCGGCTCGTACGTGCTCGCGGCCCCGGTCGCCATCGCCCCGCCGTGCACCTTCTGCACGGCGCCCTGGCGTGCCAGCGCGTCCAGGTCACGACGGATGGTCATGTCCGACACGCCGAACTGCTCGACCAGCTCCGCGACGCGCACGGCGCCGGCCCGGCGGATCGCCTCCAGGATCAGCGCCTGGCGCTGGGGGGCGAGCAACATCTGGTCAGCCACAAAGGCCCTTTCGGTCGAACGGGTGCCCGATTCGCTTCCGCGCTGTCCGGCAGACTAACCCTAAACGGCCCGGGAACGGCGTACGCACGACTGCCGCAGGTCAGCCGTACGGGGTGGAACCGCCGGGGCCGGGAGCCGGACCGCCGGTGCTGCGGGCGGGAGCAGCACCGGCGATCGGGCGGCCGGCCCCGGACGGCACGGCCCCTGAGGTCAGGCCGGCAGCCCGACCGCGCGTTCACGGTTGCGGCGCTGCTGGATGACGACGGCGGCGACCAGCAGGGAGCCCTGGGCGACGTTCTGCCAGAAGGCGTTGATGCCTTGGACGGTGAGGCCGTTCTGCAGCGCGCCGAGCAGTGCCACGGCGAGCAGGGTGCCGCCGATGCTGCCCTTGCCGCCCTTGAGGGCGCAGCCGCCGAGGGCGGCGGCGGTGATCGACTGGAGCTCCAGGCCCTCGCTGCCGGAGACGGGCTGGCCGCTGCCGGTGCGGGCGGTGAGGAGGACGCCGGCGAGGGCGGCGACGGTACCGGAGAGGGCGTAGGCGGCGATCAGGTACTTGTTCAGGTTGATGCCGGCCAGGCGGGCGGCGGTGTCGTTGCCGCCGATGGCGTAGATGTTGCGGCCGATGTCGGTGTAGGTGAGCAGGGCGTGGACGGCGGCCGCGGTGAGGATGAGCAGCCAGACCATGGTGGGCAGCCCGGCGATCTTGCCCCGGCTGAGGAAGACGAAGACCGGGTCACCCAGCACGTAGCCCTGGGCGCGGCCGTCCGAGACCAGCTGGGCGACGCCCTTGTAGGCGGCCAGCCCGGCGAGGGTGGCGATGGTCGGGTTGACCCGGCCGTAGATGATCACGGCTCCGTTGAGCAGGCCGATGCCGGCGCCGATGGCGAGCGCGGCCCCGATGCCGAGGAAGGGGCTGTTGCCGGTGGAGGTGAAGACCATGGCGCTGGTGACGGAGGCGAGTCCGGCCTGGGAGCCGACCGAGATGTCGAGGCCGCCGCAGATGATGACGACGGTCTGGACGACGGCCAGCAGGCCCGAGATGGTGGCGGCCTCGGCGATGACCTGGATGTTGTCCCAGCCCGCGAAGTTGGGGTTGAGCGTGCCGAAGAGGGCGACGACGGCGATGAGGGCGCCGATCAGGCTGAGGTTCTGCCCGCCGATCGCGGCGAGCAGGGCGCGCGGGCCGCCGGACCGGCCGGCCCCCGGCCGGGCTTCCGGCAGTTGGGCGCTGGGGGAGGTGGTGGCGGTCATCGGGTGTCCTTAGCGGTGTTCGGCCCGGTCGGTGCGTGAGCGGTGGTGCCGACGGTGGGGGCGGTGGCGAGGTCGGCCATGGCGAGGTCGTCGGCCATGGCGAGGGCGAGGACGGCCTCCTCGGTGGCCTGGTCGCGGCTGAGTTCGCCGGTGGTGCGGCCGTTCTGCATCACCACGATCCGGTCGGCGAGGCCGAGGACTTCCGGCAGTTCGGAGGAGATGACCAGGACGGCGGTGCCCTCGCGGGCGAGGTCGGCGATGATCTGGTAGATCTCGGCCTTGGCGCCGATGTCCACGCCGCGGGTCGGTTCGTCCAGGATCAGCAGGTCGGGTTTGCGGGCGAGCCAGCGGGCGAGGACGACCTTCTGCTGGTTGCCGCCGGACAGCGTGCGGACCTCCGCCTCGACGGAGGGGGCCCGGACCCGCAGCCGGTCGGCGTACTCCTGGGCGAGCGCCTTCTCCTGGCGCTGCCTGACGAACCGCCAGCGGCGCAGCCGGCCCAGGCTGACCAGGGAGGTGTTGTCGCGGATGGTGCGCTGCAGGAACAGGGCCTGGGCCTTGCGCTCCTCGGGGGCCAGGCCGATGCCGGCGGTGATGGCGGCGCGGGGGTCGCGCAGTCGCAGGACCTCGCCGTTGAGCGCGACGGTTCCGGAGCGGACGGGGGCGTCGCCGGCCAGGGCGAGGGCGAGTTCGGAGCGTCCGGCGCCGATCAGTCCGGCGAGGGCGACGACCTCCCCGGCGTGGACGCGCAGGCTGATGTCGCTGACGTCGTCGGTGGTGAGGCCCCGGACGTCCAGGACGACCCGGTCGGTGGTGACCTGCTGGCGCACGAAGAGGGCGGAGAGGTCCCGGCCGACCATGAGCTTCACCAGTGCGCTCTCGTTCGTGGTCGCGGCCCGGACCACCCCGGCGACCTGGCCGTCGCGCAGCACCGCGATGCCGTCGGCGAGTTGGAAGATCTCCTTCATCCGGTGCGAGACGTAGATGACGGCGATGCCCTCGTCGCGCAGCCTTCCGATCAGGGCGAACAGGGCCTCGACCTCGTGTTCGGAGAGGGAGGAGGTCGGCTCGTCGAAGGCGATCGCGCGCGGCGGGACGGCGCCGGTCAGGGCCCGCAGGATCTCGACCAACTGGCGTTGGGCGGCGGTGAGTTCGGAGCCGAGCAGATCGGGGTCGAGGACCTTGTCGAAGCCCAGGCGGTGCAGGTCGGCGGTGATCCGGCGGCGTAGTTCGGCGCGGTCGAGGCGGCGCATCCCGGTGCGGGGCAGCGAGCCGGCGTAGACGTTCTCGGCGACCGAGACATGGGGGATGATCTCGGGTTCCTGCGGGATGATCCGGATCCCGGCGCGCCGGGCGTCCTGCGGGGAGTGCAGGTCGAGGGCCTCGCCGTCCAGCAGGACCCGGCCCGCGGTGGGGCGGTGGTCGCCGGTGAGGATGCGCAACAGGGTGGACTTGCCGGCGCCGTTCTCGCCCATCAGGGCGGTGACCTGGCCGGGCGGGAAGGTGAGGGTGACGTCGCTCAGCGCCTGGACGGTGCCGAAGCGCTTGGACACCCCCTCGGCGCTCAGACCGGGCGAAGTGCCGGGCAGGGAACCGGGCGATGAGCCGGGTGCGGAGCCGGTGGAGCTGCCGGGGGGTGGGGCGGGGAGGGGTTCAGGTGCGGTCATCGGGGCCTCGTTGGCGGCGCGGGGGTACGGTCTTCGAAGGACGCGGGCCGGTGCGGCGGTTCGGAGTCGCCCGCCGCACCGGTGGCCGGACGCGGTGTCAGCTGCAGGACACGCCGGCGGACTGCCAGCTGGTGGCGTCGACCATCTTGGTGGGGGCGAAGGCCTCCTTCGGGAAGTCCTTGCCGTTCTTGAGCTTGTCGAACATGGTCTGCACCGCGAGGGCGCCGACGTCCTTGCCGTTGATGAACAGGGCGGCCTTCATGCCGGAGGGCTTGCCGGCGGCCCAGTCCTTGCACGCCAGGTAGGCGCCGAGGCCGACGCCGTCGATGTCGTTCGGGGCGACCCCGGCGTTCTGCAGGGCGGTGACGGCGCCCTGGACGTTCTCGTCGTTGCAGCCCCAGGTCACCCAGTGCTTGACGCCCGGGTTGGCGGTGATGGTGGCGGCGACCTTGTCCTGGGCGCCGGTAGGGGTGTTGTCGGTGGCGACGTCGATGGCCTGCACACCCGGCACGGCCTGGTCGAAGGCCTCCTTCGCGGCCTTCACGCGGTCGCCGCACACGGTGACGTCCTGCTTCCAGGCGGAGATGATCCGGGTGTCCGCCGGGTTCCAGCCGGCCTTCTTGAACTCCTCGGCGGCGCGCTGGCCGACCTGCTGGCCCATCTGCTGGCCGGAGAAGCCGATCCGCGGCACCAGGTCGGTGGCCGTGCACTGCGCCGGGGAGGGCCCGCCGGCGCAGACCTGGTCGTCGGAGGTGAGCAGCGCGGCCTTGGCGTCCCGGGCGGTCTGGACGACCTGGGGGCCCACCGCAGGGTCGGGCACCACGATGATCAGGCCGTTGCTCTTCTGCGCGATCGCGGACTGCACCTCGCTGACCGTCTTGTTGGCGTCGTTGCCGAGGTTGACGACCTTCAGGTCGGCGCCGAGTTCGGCCGCCTTGGCCTTCGCGCCCGCGGCCTCGTCCACGAAGTACTGCTGGTCCCCCTGCTTCTGCAGGTAGGTGATCGAGATCTTGCCGGACACCGGCGCCACCGAGGCGTCGCCGCCGGAGGACGTCTGTCCGGTGGAACACGCGGTCAGGCCGAGGACGGTGGCGAGGCCGAGTGCGGCGGTCTGGGCCAGGCGGCTACGGACGGAGGGGTGCATGGTGGGGGCTCCTGGGGGTGTTGGATCGGCCGACTAGAAGCAACACAACCGATCAAAAAACATCGCAATCAAACGCGATGGGGTACAAGGGAAACGCCCGGTTCATGCGTGCGTCAAGCGCTGGACGCTTCGCCCGCCGGATTCGAAACCGTCTCGTTATGCCCGTGCCCTGGATGTCTCGACGGTCCGTCACTCCGACCCTGGTCGAGTGTCAGGTCTGTTGGAAGTTGTTGACCGATGCTCCGTCAAGCCGCATGATTTGGCGCGATCGATCACAATTCCCCACCCTCACCCATCGTTGGAGACACCCATGGGCCTCCGATACTTATCACGAACATGCCAGGCCGTAGGTGCGATCCCGCTCCTGCTGCTCGGTTCGTCCACCGCCCACGCCGCCGCACCGGCCACCCCGGCCACCGTGTCCACCGCCATCACCGTCGACGGCACCAAGCCGGGCCTGACCTTCGACGGGGTCGGCGCCATCTCCGGGGGCGGCGGCAACTACGGCAACGGCGGCGCCAACCAGCGCCGGACCCTGCCGTAGCCGAACCGGGGTGTCATGCGGCTCACCCCCACGGGCCGCATGGCGCCCCGGCCGTACCCGACCCCGCACCCATGACCGGAGTTGATCCAATGAGCCGATCCCTTCGCGCGCTGCGCCGAGGGATCACCGCGAACCTGGCCCGCGACCCGGCCTTCGCCGAGGCCCGTCGGCGCGGTCGGCCGGTACGGCGTGGCACCATCCAGCCCGGAGCCGCCCGGCTGCTCGAAGTTGTCTGGTCAAGTTCGACCGGCGTTCTTCCGCCGGACAGCGCCGACCGGTACTTATGTCCCGCCCATGACGAACAGCCATGGGCACCCACCCTCACCAACGGGACGAGGTACCCCCTATGCGACTGCGCTGGAGCCCCCTCGGCGGGCTGATCGCCACCCTTCCCCTCGTCGGCGCGCTCGTCGTCGCCGCCCCCACCACCGCCGGTGCGGCGGGCGGCAGTGGCAACCTGATCGTCAACGGCGACGCGGAGGCCGGCGGCTACTGCACCAACGACTGGAGCGCCGCCAGCACCGTCCCCGGCTGGACGGTCCAGGCCGGCGGCGTCAACGTCATGTGCCACTCGGTGGGCTCCTTCGGCCTGCCGAGCGACGGCCGGACCCCCGGCAAGGCCTTCTTCGGCCCGGGCAACTTCGGGGACGGCGCGATGTCGCAGACCGTCGACGTCTCCTCCGCCGCCACCGCCATCGACGGCGGCGGAGTGCACTTCAACCTCTCCGGCTGGCTGGGCGGTTGGACCACCTACGGCGGCTACGTCGCGGTCAGCCTGCACTTCCAGGACGCGGGCGGCAGCCCGCTCGGCGCGACCGCCAAGCTGCCCACCGTCTCCGCCACCGACCGGGGCCTGAGCACCAAGTTCCTCTCCCGCAACGCCACCGGAGCCGTCCCGGCCGGCACCCGCTCGATCCAGGTCGAGGTGCAGTTCCTCTCCACCACGAGCGAGACCGGCTACCTGGACAACCTCTCGCTCACCCTCGACACCCCGGTCGCCGTGCCCGCGCCGCTGACCCCGCCCGCGTCCGCCGTGCCGGGCTACGACCACGTGTTCACGGTCATGATGGAGAACACCGACTACTCCCAGATCATGAACGACCCGGCGGACACGCCGTACATCCACAGCCTGATGTCCCAGGGCGCCACCCTCACCGACTCCCACGGCGTCTACCACCCCAGCGACGAGAACTACCTCGCCGTCGCCGGCGGCGACACCTACACCAAGGGCGCCACCTACTGGCCCAACATCAACTCCCCACAGCGCAACCTCGGCGACACCATCGAGGACGCCGGCAAGACCTGGAAGGCCTACGAGCAGGGCATGGGCACACCCTGCAACACCAACAAGAACTACGACAGCTACTACATGCCCGACGACGCGCCGTTCATCAACTACACCGACATCAGCGGCAATCCGGCCCGCTGCGCGGCGCACCTGTTCGACACCTCCCAGCTGACCACCGACCTGCAGTCCGCGGCCACCACGCCGAACTTCTCCTGGATCGCCGCCGACGACTACTACGACGGCGAGGCCTCCGGCAACGGCAGCGCCGCCAGTCTGAAGACCCAGGACGGCTGGCTGCAGCAGACCCTCGCCCCGGTGCTGTCCTCCCCGGCCTGGACCCAGCAGCGCTCGCTGCTCATCCTGACCTGGGACGAGAGCCAGAACGAGGGGTACAACCACCTCGCCACCATCGCGGTCGGTTCCCAGGGCACCGTCCCGGCCGGCACCAGCAGCCCGCTGCACTACGACCACTACGGCATCGGCCGCACCATCGAGTCCGCCCTCGGCCTGCCCGGGCTGACCGCCAACGACACGTACGCGACCCCGCTCAACGCCGCCTTCGCCCCCGCCACGTCCACCGGCCCGACGCTGACCGGCGACCTCAACGCGGTGGCCAACGGCGGCAACGTCACCCTCCGGTACACCCTGCCGGACGCCTCCCAGGCCGGCGCCAAGAACTGGGTCGGCATCTACCCGGCGGGCGTCACCCCCGGCTCCCGCTCCTCGCTGACCTGGTCCTACACGCCGAACCAGAGCGGCGCCGTCACCTTCTCCACCGGCAAGCTGAACGGCGCCGGCGGCTACGACGCCTACTTCCTGGCCAACGACGGCTACTCGGTGCTGGCCGGCCCGCTGCGGCTGACCGTCGGCTGACGCCGGCTCCCGGTGAATGATCGACAGCCCGTTGCGGTGGGGTCCCAGCGGACCCACGGCACCGGGCTGTCGTGCGCCCCGGGCTGCTCAGTGGTGAGCGGCCCCCGCGGGGCCAGCCCCCTGGCCGCGTACCGGTAGGTTTCCGATCATGGAGAGTCAGATACGGGGCCCCCGACCGCTGCACGCCCTTCTCGACCGCCTCGGCGCGGATGCTCCGGCTTCGGAACGCCCGCGCAAGGCGGTGGCCGGCGGGCTGGTCGTGGTGGCGGCGCTGTTGTTCGGGTGGATCCTGGTGCTCGGGTCGACCACCCGCGGGCAGGCCGAGGTCAGGAACTGGTCCACCGTGTGGATCGGGATGGACCTGCTCCAGTGCACCGGCCTGATCGCCACCGCGCTGCTGCTGGTCCGCCGCTCGCGCCTGGTCGCGCTGGCCGGGGCCGCCACCGCCACGCTGCTGCTGCTCGACGCCTGGTTCGACGTGATGACCGCGGAGGGCGGCGGCGACTGGTACGTGGCGCTGGCCATGGCCCTGCTGATCGAACTGCCCGCAGCAGTGGCCATGGCGGTGCTGGCCGGGCGCAGCATGGACTGGTGACGGCGCCCGACACGCCCCGGAGGAAGGCCCGTCCCGCGGAGTGTCGGCCCGTAGAGGCCTGATTCGGGGGCCGTCAGTCGATGAGGCCGAGCCGGCGGCCGCCCCGGTCGTGCAGCCGCCGGAAGAAGGCGAGCACCCCGGCGGAGCCACCGGCCCAGGTGGCGCTGGAGCGGGTGAGGCCGGTGTCCGGGAACACCGGACGGGACGGGGTGCCGCCGCTGCGGCTCAGGATGATCGCCGCGACGGTCTCGGCGGCGTCCCAGAACTCCTCCGACCCGGTCGCCCGGGCCACGTCCACCAGCAGCTCGCCGACCCCGGACAGCCCGCAGCACTGGGTGACCAGCGGCATCCGGGGCGCCAGCTCGGCGCAGCCGCGCGCGGCCCGCTGGGCCAGGGCGAGGTACCCGGGTTCCTCCAGGCGGTCGGCGGCCCGGACCAGCACCGACCCGATCCCGGCCAGGCCCCGGCACCAGGAGCCGTAACGTCGGGTCGCCCCCGGGTCGCCCGCCGTCGCGAGGATGCGCGGGGTGACGGCGGCGAGCCGGGCGCAGGCCTGCCGGGCCCGGCTGAGCGCATCGGGATCGCCGGTCGCGCTGCCGTATTCGAGCAGGTAGTACGCCACGCCCGCCGCGCCGTGGGCGAGTCCTTCGCGCAGGGCGGCGCTGCCGGGCGTGTAGGCGCCCTCCGGGGTCAGCCGGGCCGTGCCGGAGGCGAGCATCCGCTCGCACTCGGCGGCCACGGCGAGGTGCCGGTCGGCGAGTTCACGGTCGCCGGTCCCGGCGGCGTGCCGGGCGAGCAGCAGGCGGCCGATGCCGATTCCGGCGACGCCCTCGATCAGGTCTGCCTCCGGTGGTCCGCCGCCCGGGCCCGAGGTCGGCAGGGCGGGCGGGTTCGCCGCCGACTCGATGCGGGCTTCGGTGAGGAAGAGCTCGACGCCGGTCCGGCCGGAGTAGAAGCCCGGCGACAGTCTCCTGGACTGACTCGCCGTCCACCGCGCCAGCGCGTCGACGGCGTCGCGCACCTCGGGCCGGTGCGGGTGGTGGAGGAGCTCCAGACCGAGCCCCGAGCTGCCGCCGTAGACGTCGACCGGCGTCGGGATGCCGGCCCGGGCGGCGGCCGCGGGGTCGACGATCCGGTGGGCCTCCTCGACGCAGTACGCGGTCGTGTGCTCGACGATCTCCTCAAGCAGACCGTGGTCGAAGCGGAGCCGTACGGCCGCCCGGGACACCGCGGGCACCCCGGTGCGGAGCCGGTCGGCCCCGGCGGTTCGTACGGCCGGGTCGAAGCTCATCAACTCGCCGATCACCGCCTGGACTTGCCGGTGTTCGGCACCGGGCAGCGCCCACGCCAGTCCCGCCAGGGTGCGGTCCCGGTTGACGACCTCGTCGGCGTCGACGATCACCGGGTCCATGCCGGTGGCGGCGAAGCAGAGTGTGGCGCCCAGCGCGTAGTAGTCGTCGGCGGGCTCGGCCGCTTCCGGTGCGCGTCGAACCGGGTCGCTGTAGCCGGGCGTCGAGCCGTCCGGACCGACGCCGTGCAGTGCGCTGATCCCGAAGTCGATCAGATGGCAGCGCCCGGCGGAGTCGAGTACGACGTTGTCGGGCTTGAGATCCCGGACCACCACGCCCCGGCGATGGACGCCGTCCAGGACGCGCAGCAGCCGTGCGGCGAGATCCGGGAGCGTGCCGTCCCGGTACGGGCCGTTCTCCTGGACGTGCCGACGCAGGTCCCGGTTGCCGCAGCTGGTCATCACCAGGTACTCGTCCGAGCGCTGCCGGAAGTAGTCGAGCGCGTGGGGCACCGCGGCGACGCCGTCGAGCGCGGTCAGGACCGTCCGCTCGTTGCGCAGCCGGTTCCGGGTGTCCGCACCGGACTCGTCCTCGGCCACGAAGGCCCGGGCCTGCTTGACGACCACCGGCAGCCCGGTGGCCCGGTCGAGGGCGCGGTAGACGTTGCCCTGCGGTTTGCGCGAGATCCCGGCGGTGACGCGGTAGCGGCCGCCGTCGAACCCGGCGGAGGCGTGGGGTGCGGCGGTCCGGTGCTCGAAGGGGTCCTCGGCCCAGGGCGGGCAGCGGTAGGAGCCGCCGGCCAGGCCGTCGAAGACCCGGCCGTCCGGGCCGGTCATGATCGATTCGAGCCGCCCGCTCCGACCGGTCCGGTAGTCGCCGGTGAAGGGCCCGTAGCGGTAGTAGACGGGGGAGTGCGGATCGACCCGCCGGTCGCTGACGATCTGCGGGCCCTCCCGGCCGCGCAACACGGCGACGAGTTCCTCGGCGAGCGCGACCAGGGCGCCGGGCGCCGGGTAGACCGTGATCGCCTTTCCGACGGAACCGGCGCTCGACACACCGGAGTTGACCGCCCGCAGGGTCTCCGGATCCCTGGCCCACTTCGCGTGGCAGACGTGCCGCGCCAGCACCGGCAGGACGAGGCCGAGCACGGCGTCGAGCCCGCCCGGGCGTGCCGAGACGTGCAGCTTCCAGCCGTGTTCCATCGCCGGCATCCGCGGATCATTCAGGTACGACCAGGTGTCGTCGGACCATCCGCTGCGGCCGGCGATGGAACCGGTCACCGTCAGGAGTTGAAGTCGCAGGCGAAGCGGGTGGTGGCGGTCACCCACGGGTCGGCCAGGCAGGCCGTGGCCTCGTGGTCGCCGCGGTCGTCGTCCTCGAACACGATGGCCTCGTCATCGACCACCAGTGGGCCTGCGTCGCGGATCTCGTCGATCAGGGTTACGGGCATGTGGCGCCTCCAGGTCTGGTCGTTCCTTTGGCGATGGCGATGGCGATGGCGACGGCGCGGATTGCGGTCGCGGCGAACCGGCGGGCCCGATCGGGCCGGGTTCCTGATCCACGAAGGTAGGGAGGAACGATGGGCCTGGCAAGGGGTCAGGGCACATCAACTCCACTTGCCGGACGCATCCGTGGAGGAATCGTGGACGAGCCTTCGGCGGTCGGCCGCCGCCGGGTCAGGAGCTGACGCCGACGGCGTGCCGGAAGCTCGTCGGGTCGGTGACCAGGTCCAGCATGGCCCGTGCGACATCGGCGCGCGGGACGGTGCCCCCGGCCGGTCCGGACTCGACGGCGTGCCGGTAGCGGCCCCGGCCGGGCCGGTCGGTCAGCCGCGGGGGTCGGACGGCCGTCCAGTCCAGGTCGCTCTCCCGCAGCACGCGCTCCATCGCCTCCAGGTCGGTGTACACGTCCCGGAGCACCGCCCAGAGCAGCGGGCCGAAGGCCTTCGCGGAGAGGAAGGGCTGCCCGGCCCCGGAGCGGTTGAGCGGTGCGGCGCTGACCACGAGGATGCGGCGCACCCCGGCCCTCGCCATGGCGGTGGCCGCCGCGCGGGCGGAGTTCGAGGCGGGCTTGAGGGGGTCGGTCCGGCCGGCCTGGCCGATGCCGGAGAGGACGGCGTCGGCGCCCTCGATCACCGGCTGCAGCGAGGCGGGGTCGAGGGCGTCGGCCCTGACCACGGACAGGCGGTCGTGGTGGACGGGCAGCCGGGCCGGGTCGCGGACGGCGGCCGTGACCTGGTGCCCGTCGGCGAGGGCAAGGGTGACCAGGTGGCGCCCGATGCCGCCGGTGGCGCCCAGAACGGCGAGTTTCATGACCCCTCCCAGGGGGTGGGTGAGTGCTCACTTCCTTCTCGTCCCGATGGTGAGTGAGTGTTCACCCACCTGTCAAGGTAGGCTGGTGCCCATGACGAACGAGGGGACGCGTGAGGGAGTCGAGCCGCTGACCGGGGCGGCGCTGACCAGGGCCCGGGTGCTGGACGCCGCCGCCCGGCTGATCGGCACGGTGGGGCTGGTCCGGGCCACCACGAAGCAGATCGCCCGGGAGGCGGGCTGCTCGGAGGCGGCGCTGTACAAGCACTTCCGGGACAAGGAGGAGATCTTCGTCCGGGTCCTGCGCGAACGCGCCCCGCGCCTGGCCGCCGCCGTCGCCGAACTGCCCGAGCGGGCCGGGCAGGGCACGGTGCGCGAGCACCTGGAGGCGGTGGTCGTGGTCGCCGTGCCGTTCTACCGGCAGTCGTTCCCGATGGCCGGCGGGCTGCTCGCCAGCCCCGAGCTGCTCGCCGCCCACCGCCGCAAGCTCGACAAGGCCGGTCCGCACCACGTCAGTTCACATCTGGCCGACTACCTGCGCGCCGAACAGCAGCTGGGGCGGGTCGCCGCCGACGTCGACCCGGACGCCGCCGCGATGCTGCTGATCGGCGCCTGCTTCCACCGCGCCTTCCTGGAGGTCTTCTACGCCGGCGAGGGCCCGGCCGAGGCCTTCCGCCCCGCCGCCCTGGACGAGTTCGCGCACGCGACGGTCCGGGCTCTGCTCGGCGCCATCCAGGCCCCGGAGGCCTGAGCCGGCGGGCGGGGCCCGGCCGTCAGCGCTCGGGCGCGAGGTAGCGGCGCCCCGGTATCTGCTCGAAGATCAGGTTGGTCCGGGTCTGGGCGACCGCCGGGTGGGTGGTGAGGTGGTCGACCACGAAGTCGCGCAGCGCCTCGGGGCTCGCGACGCCGACGTGGAGCAGGTAGTCGTCCGAGCCGGCCATGTGGAAGACCGCCAGGACGCCGGGAAGGTCCGGGGCGGTGCCGCGGAAGCTCTCGTTCTGCTCCCGGGTGTGGGCGCGCAGCCGCACCGAGATCATCGCCTGCAGCGGCAGCCCGATCGCGGCGGGGTCGAGCTCGGCGCGGAAGCCGCGGATGGTGCCGCGCTCCTGGAGGGCGCGGACGCGGGTCAGGCAGGTGGACGGGGCGATGCCGACGGCCGCCGCCAGGGCGTTGTTCGGGAGACGGGCGTTGTCGGCCAGAGCGCGGATGATCGCCCGGTCCACCTCGTCGAGAGGCGCTCGCCGGGCCTGCGGATTGTTCGGCATGCCTGCCAGAATTCCAGCCCGTCCCGCAGATCCGCAAACCCGATCGGGCCTGAACCGAATGTTCTTCGGAGGAGCTTCCCCGGAGCCCGCGAAAGTTCCATCCTTGCCGCTGGCGACGAACGCACGTCGCCGTCCGCAGCAACTTTCGGAGCGCCCCGCCCATGAGCCCGACCGCGTCCGCCACCTTCGCGCCGACCGCAGCCCCGACCGCCGTCGACCCCGGCCCGGAGCTGGACGGCCGCGACTTCGCGCTTCCCGCGGACGGCCTGGACGACGCCCGGCGGCTGCGCGCGCTCGACGCCGTCGACGAGTACCTGACCCGCAAGCGCAAGCACCTGGTCGGCTACCAGGCCACCCAGGACATGCAGGGCACCGCGCTGGACCTCGCCCGGTTCCTGCCGAACAACATCAACAACCTCGGCGACCCGTTCCAGAGCGGCGGCTACAAGCCCAACACCAAGGTCGTCGAGCGGGCCGTCCTCGACTACTACGCCAAGCTCTGGCACGCCGAGCGCCCGCACGACCCGGCCGACCCGGAGTCCTACTGGGGCTACATGCTGTCCATGGGCTCGACCGAGGGCAACATGTACGCCCTCTGGAACGCCCGCGACTACCTGAGCGGCAAGGCGCTGATCCAGCCGCCGACCGCCCCCTTCGACGCGCTGCGCTACGTCAAGGCCGCGCCCGACCGGCGGAACCCGAACGCCCACCACCCGGTCGCGTTCTACTCCGAGGACACCCACTACTCCTTCGCCAAGGCCGTCCGGGTCCTGGGCGTGGAGACCTTCCACGCCGTGGGCCTGGAGAAGTACGCCGACGAGTGCCCGCTGGTCGACCCGGTGACGGGCCTGCGCAGCTGGCCCACCGAGGTCCCGTCCCGCCCGGGCCCGTCCGGACTCCCCTGGGACGGCACCGGCGAGATAGACGTCGACGCCCTCGCCGTGCTGGTCGAGTTCTTCGCCGCCAAGGGCCACCCGATCTTCGTCAACCTCAACCTCGGCAGCACCTTCAAGGGCGCCCACGACAACGTCCGCGAGGTCTGCGAGCGGCTGCTGCCGCTCTTCGAGCGGTACGGCCTGGTCCAGCGCGAGGTGGTCTACGGCACCGACCCGCAGACCGGGGAGCCGCTGGTGGACCTTCGCCGCGGCTTCTGGATCCACGTGGACGGCGCGCTCGGCGCCGGCTACGCGCCGTTCCTGCGGCTGGCCGCCCAGGAGCCGGGGGAGTACGGCTGGACCCCCGAGGTGGAACTGCCCGAGTTCGACTTCGGCCTGCGGCTGCCCACCGCCGAGCACGGCGAGGTCGACATGGTCTCCTCGATCGCCATGAGCGGCCACAAGTGGGCCGGCGCGCCGTGGCCGTGCGGCATCTACATGACCAAAGTGAAGTACCAGATCTCGCCGCCGTCCCAGCCGGACTACATCGGCGCGCCGGACACCACCTTCGCCGGCTCCCGCAACGGCTTCTCGCCGCTGATCCTCTGGGACCACCTGTCCCGCTACTCCTACCGGGACCAGGTGGACCGGATCCGCGAGGCCCAGGAGCTCGCCGCCTACCTGGAGCGCCGACTGACCGCCATGGAGCAGGAGCTCGGCGTCGAGCTCTGGCCGGCCCGCACCCCGGGCGCCGTCACGGTACGGTTCCGCAAGCCGAGCCCCGAGCTGGTGGCCAAGTGGTCGCTGTCCTCCCAGGACGTGCTGATGGTCCCGGGCGACGAGGCCACCCGGCGCAGCTACGTCCACGTCTTCGTGATGCCCTCGGTCGACCGGGCCAAGCTGGACGCGCTGCTCGCCGAACTCGCCGAGGACCCGGCGATCCTGGGCCGGTGAGCGGCTGCTGAGGGCCCCCGGCCGACGGCCGGGGGCCCCTCGGCGCTCAGAGGTTGGTGAGCTGCTCGCCCTTGGCGTCCTGGAGGACGTGGTCGACGCAGACCGCGAGGATGACCAGGAGCAGTGCCTCCTGCTCGTTGAGCACGTCCACGGCGTAGGCGTCGCGGACGGTGAACCAGCGCCGCGATATGTGCGCCAGGGTGGTGCCCTCGTGCTGGATGTCGAACTCGCGGTCCCAGAGGTTCCCGCTGACCTTCAGCCGCCGGCCGTCCTGGAGGCGGACCTTGAAGCGGTCGCCGAAGAGCGTGAACATCTTCTTGCTGATCTTGGCGGTCAGGGCGCCGTCCTGCTTGATCAGCAGGGTGTGGTGGATCGTGAAGGCCTTGCGGACGATGCTCGCGACGTGCTCGCCGCGGGTGTCGACCAGGGCGAAGGTGCGGCGCAGCCGGAGGAACTTCCGGTTGACGCGGTAGAGCTTCTCCCGGTGCTCCGTCTCGATCCAGGCCTCCTCATGGAAGGCGAACATGCGGTCGCGGACCAGGTAACGCACAGCGGTTCCCCCGTGGTAGATCGTCTCCGCCGGCCCTGTGGCCCGGCGCGGCCCAGAGCGTAGCGGCTGGTCAGCGCGGGGGAGGGGTAGGGGGTGGTGCTTTTACCGGTCTGCGACATTCCCCCTACACCACCGTGACGTCGGGCCTAGGCGATGCCCTGCCCGTCGATGTCCGCCCCCCACTCGTCCTCCCCGACGGCGCCCACACAGTAGCCGCCGCCCTGCACGGTGCCGCCGGCCGCCTGGCACTGCTCGGCGGTGACGTCGTACGGGAGTGCCCAGGCGGGGGCGGAACCGGCGAGGACGAGGACGGCGGTGGTGAGCGGGACGGCCAGACGGGCCAGCGATGAAGTGATCATGCGTCTTACGGCAGCATGCGGCAGCGACGGCGGCGAGTCGGGCGCGTCCATTCGCAGGTCGTGCGGGCGGTTCTGCGGCGCAACGGGGGAGCGGCACCGAACAGGGCCGCCGTGTCACCGGGGCCCGGCCACCTCCGGGGGCCAGGCGCCCGGGGTGAGGACGCCGAGGGCGTAGGCGCGGGCCACCAGGGCGGTGCGGTTGGGCAGTTGCCAGCGACGGGTGAGGCGGGCCAGGTGGTAGTTGACGCCGTCCGCGGTGAGGCCGATCTCCTTGGCGATCCGGGCGGTGGTGGCGCCCCGGGCGGCCGCGGCGAGGATACGGGCCTCGATCGGGCTGGCCACGGCGCTCGGGTTCGCCGACGGCGGTGCGGGGCGGGCGGCGGTTTCGTCGAGGGCGCGCAGCGAGAGCAGCAGGTTCGGGGTCTGTTCGGGGGTGTCGCTGACCAGGTCGACGGTCATCTCGCCGTGGCGCTCGCCGCCGCTGGAGGGCGTCCAGGACACTCGGGCCGGGTACTGCGAGCGGCGGTGCAGCCGGACGGCCTCGGTGAGTGCCTGCAGGGTGGCGCTGTCCCGCGGGGTGAAGAAGTCCAGGATCCGTCGGTTGCGCAACTGCCCCGGCAGCAGGCCGAATTCGGCCGCCATCGCGCGGTTGACGATCAGGATCCCGCCGCCGAACCTCACCACGGCGATGGGCAGCGGCACATGGTCCAGCAGACGCAGCGCCCGGTTGCGCCAGATCACCGCGGCGTCCAGCCGGGTGCCGGGCGCCGGACCGCAGCCGTCGGTCGGTCGCATGCTCCGCTCTCCTCCCGCGGCAGCCGGCCCGCATCAGATCTGACGGGTCGTGGGCAAGTCTCCGGATGCCGCTGGCACTACACAATCATGTAGTGATCGTTGCCATGCGGGTGTCCCGGGGGCGCAGAGTGGAGGAGTCGAGAACTTTCCTGCCTGGGAGGGACCAAACGATGACCGAGACCATGACCGAGGCCGAGCCGACCCCGGCGACCGGGGCGCCGACGGAGGCCCAGAACGTCCCCCTGGTGGACATCTCCGGGCTGCCGCCGGTCTCCGCCCCCGTGCTGCGGACCATCGAGCTGGTCAGAGCGCACGGCCCGGCCTTCGTCCAGCGACTGCACGGGCGGGACACCGTGATGGTCAGCAGCCTGGAGCTGGTGGAGGAACTGGCCGACGAGGAGCGGTTCCGCAAGGCCGTCGGCCCTGCGCTGGAGAACGTCCGCGAGTTCACCGGCGACGGCCTGTTCACCGCCTACAACGAGGAGCCCAACTGGGCCCGGGCGCACGACATCCTGGTGCCGGCCTTCGCGCTCGGCTCGATGCGCACCTACCATCCGGTGATGCTGCGGGTGGCCCGTCGGCTGATCGACTCCTGGGACCGCCGCTCGGCCGCCGGGCTGACCGTGGACGTACCCGGCGACATGACCAGGATGACCCTGGACACCATCGGGTTGGCCGGCTTCGGCTTCGACTTCGGCTCCTTCGAACGGGACGAGCCGCACCCCTTCGTCGAGGCGATGGTGCGCTGCCTGGACTGGGCGATGACCCGGCTCACCCGCGACCCGCAGCTCGACCACAGCGGGCGCGACGCCGCGTTCCGGGCCGACGCCGACTATCTGGCCGGGGTGGTGGACGAGGTGATCGCCGCCCGGGCCGGGAGTGGCGAGCAGGGCCCGGCCGAGGACCTGCTCGGGCTGATGCTCGGCGCGGTGCACCCCGTCGACGGCACCCGGCTGGACATCGAGAACATCCGCAACCAGGTGATCACCTTCCTGATCGCCGGTCACGAGACCACCTCGGGCGCGCTCTCCTTCGCGCTGTACTACCTGTCCAAGCACCCCTCCGAACTCCGGCGCCTCCAGCGGGAGGTGGACGCGCTCTGGGGCGACCAGGCCGACCCGGAGCCCTCGTTCGAGGACGTCGGACGGCTGCGTCACACCCGCCAGGTGCTCAACGAGGCGCTGCGGCTGTGGCCGACGGCGCCCCAGTTCAGCCGGGAGGCGCGCGAGGAGACCCTGCTCGGCGGGCGGATCCCGGTCCGCCCCGGGCAGCCGATCTTCGTGGTGACCCCGATGCTGCACCGCGACCCGGCCTGGGGTGACAACCCGGAGCTGTTCGACCCGTCCCGGTTCGACCCCGAGCGCGAGGAGGCCCGCTCGCCGCACGCCTTCAAGCCCTTCGGCACCGGCGAACGCGCCTGCATCGGGCGGCAGTTCGCGCTGCACGAGGCCACCATGCTGCTGGCCGTGCTGGTCCACCGCTACCGGCTGATCGACCACGCCGACTACCGGCTGACCATCAAGCAGACCCTCACCATCAAGCCCGACGGGTTCACCCTCGCCCTGGCCCCGCGCACCCCCGCGCCCGCGGCGCAGCCGGTCGAGAGCGCGGCCACGGCCGAGCGGGCCGCCCGGTCCGAGCTCCCCGGCCGGGTCCGGCAGGGGACCGGCCTGCTGCTCCTGCACGGCTCCAACTACGGCGCCTGTCGCGAGTTCTCGCACCAACTCGCGGACGTCGCCGCCGAACTCGGCTGCGCCACCGAGATCGCCCCGCTGGACGCGTACGCGGACGGCCTGCCCGCCGACCGCCCGGTGGTGATCACCGCCGCCTCGTACAACGGGCAGCCGACCGACGACGCGGCCGTGTTCGTCCGCCGGCTGCAGGAGGACGGGGCGGCCGACGGGGTCGAGTACGCGGTGCTCGGCATCGGCGACCGCACCTATGCCGCCACCTACCAGCGCATCCCCGCCCTGATCGACGACCGGCTCGCCGCCCTCGGCGGCACCCGGCTGATGGCCCGCGCCGAGGCCGACGCCTCCGGGGACCTGGCCGGTGCGGTCCGGGCGTTCACCGATGCGCTGGGCGTCGCCCTACTGGAGCGCTACGGGGACGCCGACGCCCCGGCCGTGCGGCAGGAGGAGGCCGCGTGCACGGTGACCGAGCTGGTCGGCGGCCCGCTGGACGCGCTGGCCGCCCGGCACGGCATGGGCGAGCTGACCGTCACCGCCGTCGACAGCCTGACCGACCCGGCGTACCACCGGGTGAAGCGGCTGGTCCGGCTGGCACTGCCGGAGGGGGTGGGCTACCGGACCGCCGATCACCTCACCGTGCTTCCGGCCAACGACCCGGAGCTGGTCGAGCGCGCCGCCAAGCTGTTCGGCGCAGACCTCGACACCGTGCTCTCCATCATGCCGCACCGGCGTACCGGCCTGGCCGTGGACCGCCCGCTGACGGTGCGCGAACTGCTCACCCACCACGTCGAGTTGCAGGATCGGCCGAGTGCCGAGCAGCGCGCCGTGCTGGCCGGGCTCAACCCCTGCCCGCCGGAGCAGGCCGCGCTGCGGGCGCTGCCCGCCGACGACCGGCGCACCCTGCTGGACCTGATCGAGGACCACCAGGCCCTGCGGGAGCGGCTGAGCTGGCCGGTGCTGCTGGAGCTGCTGCCGCCGATCCGGCCGCGGCACTACTCGATCTCCTCCTCGCCCGCCGGTGACGCGGGGCAGATCGACCTGATGGTCTCGGTGCTGAGCGCGCCGGCCCGCTCGGGCCGGGGCACCTTCCGGGGCACCGGCTCCGGCTTCCTCGACCGGGTGGCCGTCGGCGACACCGTGCGCGCCCGGGTGCGGCCGTGCCGGGAGGTGTTCCGGATCGGTCACGACACCCCGGTGATCATGATCGCGGCCGGGACCGGCCTGGCGCCCTTCCGCGGGGCGGTCGCCGACCGGTGCGCGCGGGTCGACGGCGGCGGCGAACTCGCCCCGGCGCTGCTGTACTTCGGCTGCGACGACCCGGAGGCGGACTACCTGCACCGGGCCGAGCTGGAGGCGGCCGAACGGGCCGGCGCGGTCTCGATGCGGCCCGCGTTCAGCGAGCGGCCGGTGGACGGGCAGCGCTTCGTCCAGGACCGCATCGCCGTCGAGGCGGCGGAGGTCTGGGAGCTGCTGGCGGCCGGCGCGGAGGTGTACGTCTGCGGCGACGGCGCCCGGATGGCGCCGGGCGTGCGGGACGCCTTCCGGGCGCTCTACCGGCAGCGCACGCCGGGGGCGGACGAGCAGCAGGCGCGGGACTGGCTGCAGGGGCTGGTCGAGGACGGCCGCTACGTCGAGGACGTGTACGCGGGCTGAGCCCCGCCACCGGGGCCGGCTGCCCGCTGCTCCGAAGCAGTGGGCAGCCGGCCCCGGGATCAGTGGTTCGGGATCAGTGGTTCGGGATCAGTGGCCGGGGGTCAGTAGACGCTCACCTTGTACTTGGCGAGCGCGGCGTTCACCGGTTGGAAGAAGGTCGTTCCGCCGACGGTGCAGTCGCCGCTGCCGCCCGAGGTGAGGCCGAGCGCCTTGGTGCCCTCGTACAGCGGGCCGCCCGAGTCGCCGGGCTCGGCGCAGACGTCGGTCTGGATCAGGCCGCGGACGGTGCTGCCGTCGGAGTAGCGCACGGTGACGTTGAGCCCGGTGACCGTGCCGGTGCGGGTGCCGGAGGTCGAGCCGGTGCGGGTGACCGACTCGCCGATGTACGCGTTGGGTGCGGAGGTGAACCCTCCGGGGTGCGCCGGCGTGTTGCCGTCGTACCGGACCAGCGCGTAGTCGGTGCCCGGGAAGCTGGAGTTGACGGTCGGCCCGATCAGCGTGGTGTGGGCCTTGTCGGTGTACCAGGTCTGGGCGACGTTCCCGCAGTGGCCGGCGGTGAGGAAGTAGTGGGTGTCGCCGCTCACCACGTTGAAGCCGAGCGAACAGCGGTACTGACCGCCGTAGACGGCGTCGCCCGCGGCGATCAGCGGGGTGAAGGCGCCGGCGACGCGGTGGATGGACAGGGGGGCGCCGACGGAACCGGCGGCGCGCATGATCTTGGCGAGCCCGGCGGGGGGCACCGTGCTGTCGGCGGTCACCACGACGCGGCCGGCGCCCTGGTCGACGTACCAGGCCGTCCCGTCGACCCCGGCGTTCAGGACGGCGTCGCTGACCGCCGCGAGCTGTTCCGGCGCGGCGGTGCGGGCGGGAGCGGCGGCGGCGCCCGGCGCGGCGACCGCGGTGGCGGTCAGCAGGCCGACCGTCGCGGCGAGCAGGCGGATGCTTCGGGTCATGCCGGTGTGGGGGGCCCTGTGCATGGTCCTCACCGATCTCCTCCTGGGAGTGAGAGGCCCCTGGGGGTTGGGGCCGTGAGGCGCGGTCAGGTGGTGGGCGGACCCCGGCCGATGCTGTCCGGAAGCGCGGCGGATGATCTGCCCCTGACAGGCGCTGTCCGAAAGTATGAAGAAACGGATGGTTCGGTACAAGCTTCCTGACGGGGTGTCGGGCGCGGTGTCGGCGGACCCGAGCGCCGTGGAGTGACCCGCGGGTCCGGCGAGGGAGCGTTCCAGGCGGGCGCCGCCTCGGGGGCGGTCAGCAGGTTCCCGAGTGGTGATGAACCGTCAATCAGGTCTCCGGGGCGGGATGGCCGAAAAGAAAAGTGTTATCGCGGTGGTCCGCCGACGGTCTCCTGGGCGTGGGAGCGAACGCGCGAGGCCGCGGCAGAGGTGTGCGGCCGGAACGCGGGGTTCGAGATGGGGCGCTTCGCGCGGAGATGAGGGTCTCCGGCCGCGTTCGTTCCCACGGCGCACGGCCGGATCGTCCCGTCCGGCCGGCGCACCCGGCGGTCCGCGCGCATTCCCCCACGGCGGCGGGCCGTCGGGACCTGTCCGTCAGGGGCGGTCGAGCCGCCAGACCTGCTCCTCGCCGGTCTCGGCCGGGGCGAGGGCCTCGGCGGGGCGGCGCAGGTACTCGGTGAAGCCGAGCCGGGCCGGAACGGTGGCGCTCGCGTGGTTGGCCGGGTCGTGCACGATCTCGACGTAGTCCACGCCGGGAAGCCGGAAGGCCTGCTCGGCCAGCCCCCGGGCCGCCCGGGTGGCGATGCCCCGGCCGGTGACGGCGGGGTGCAACCAGTAGCCGATCTCCCGGCCGTTCTCCGGCGTGTGCTCGCGCCGGAACAGCCCGCAGGCGCCGACGATGGCGCCGTCCAGCAGGATCGCGTAGGTGAAGTCCTTGCCGCTCTCCCACAGCTCCGGCCGCTCGGCCAGGAACGCGGTGGTCTTCGCCAGGCTGTGCTCGGCGACCCACGGCATGAACGGCCGCAGGTGCTCCAGCGACTCCTCGATGACCCGGAAGAACTCGGGGAGGTCGGTCTCGCCGCGAAAACGGCGCAGCGTCACCTCACCCAGGGCGATCTCCTGCTCTGCTAGCTCCATCTGTGGAGGATCCCCGTTACCCCGTCGGTCCTGCAACGGGATTACGGCGGACCTGCAGCCGGTGCAGCAGCGCTCCGATCGCGGCCGTCACGGTGGCGGTGACCAGCAGCGTCAGGTCGGCGAGGCCGTCCATGGCGAGATCGAACCGGGGGCTGGCGGCCTGGTCGGTGAACTCCGGGTCCACCAGGCCGTCCGGATCCTCGGTGACGCTGACCCGCTCGCCTGCGGTGTCGCCCGCCCCGCACCTCACGGACCCGCTGCGGCCCGGCGCGTCCTCGTAGCGCACCGCGCAGGAGTAGGTGGTGGTCTTGCCGTGACTCACCCGGACCTCGGTGACCGTACCCGGGTGGGCCACACCGCGCATCGACAACACGGCGGCCTGCGCGGTGTTCATGCTCAGTATCGGGACCCCGATCAGCGGCGCGAGCAGCAGTGCCAGCGCCACGAGCCGCAGGGGACCGGCCTGACAGAGGCTCACCAGCGCGTAGATCAGGCCGACCAGCCCGGTGATGACCAGCAACAGCGACGGGAGCAGGAACCACAGGCCGAAGGCGCCCAGCGCGCCGCCGAGCGGCAGCAGCACGGCCGCGGCCGGGATCCACAGGGCGGTCAGCAGGGGACGCCTCGGCCAGGGCGTGTCGTTCTTCCCGCCCCAGCCGCCGCGTCCGCCGCGTCCGCCGTGTCGCCTGGGCCCGGGCCCGGGCGGTGGTGTCTCGATTCGCGTCATGGCGCGAGATCCTGCCAGGGGAGGGGGCGGACGGGAGGCGGCGGGGCGGGGTCCTTCGCGCGAGCCGCTCTCACGGATCAGGTGATGTGGCCTCCGGCCGGGCCTGGGCGGTGATGGCCCGCATCAGGTCCGCCGTCCGCGGGTCCGCCGGGAAGAAGGTCTCGATGGCGATCTCGTCCAGGGTCACGTCCCGGGGCGAGCCGAAGACCGTCGTGGTGTAGAGCAGGGCGAGTTCGCCGTACTCGGTGGCCAGGCGCAGCGGGACCACCAGGTCGTACGCCGAGCCGTCCAGGGCGGGCTCGCCGGGGTCCGGCGGCGGGGCGGGGTAGGACTCCAACTCGGCCAGGAGCTCGGCCAGGCCCGCCGCCGAGGTGCGCTCCAGCTGGCGGCGGACGCGGCGCAGCACGTGCGCCCGCCACTGGGCGAGGTTGCGGATGCGGCGGGCGAGGCCGTCGGGGTGCAGGGTCGCGCGCAGCACGTTGACCGACGGTCGGGTCAACGCTGGTGGTACGTCGGCGAGGAACAGCGCCATCGCCCGGTTCGCGGCGAGCATCTCCCAGCGGACGTTGACGGCGAGCGCCGGGTTGGGCTCGTGGCCGGTGAGGACGGCCGCCACCGCCGTGCGGGCGGCGCCCAGGTCGTCGAACGCGCGTTCGGCGTGCATCGGAGCGAAGCCCGCGGCGAGGTAGAGGGCGTTGCGCTCGCGCAGGGGGACGTCGAGCTCGTCGCACAGCCGCCGGAGCATGTCCCGGCTCGGGTTGGCCCGTCCGGTCTCGATGCAGCTCAGGTGCCGGGTGGACAGCTCGGCGGCGATCGACACGTCGAGCTGGGAGCGGCGCCGGCGCCGACGCCAGCCGCGCAGCAGAGCTCCGACCGGTTCGGCCGTGGTGGTCGTCATGGCGTTCAGGTTGCCCGGTGACGTGCGCGAGGGCAATGACCTCGGAGGTCATCGACGGGCAGCACGTCCCGGCCGCACAGTCGTGAACCGCAAGCACGATCCGATCCACCGGACGAAGGGACACCGGCCATGGCCGACACCGAAGTTGAGGACCTCGCGCAGCTCGACCAGTACGTGCGGTTCTGGAACGCCGACGGCGAGGAGCAGAGCCGCCTCGCGGCCGCCGTCTTCGCCGAGGGCGTCGAGTACCGCGCGATGGTCGGCGTGCTCAGCGGGGCGGAGGCGCTGATCGACCTCCGCAAGCAGTTCGTCGCCCACCTGGGCGCCGTCGCGCTGCGCCTGCGCCGCACCCCCGAGGTGCACCACCAGCGGGCCAGGATCGAGTGGGAGCTGCTGACCGGCGGGGGCGAGGGTGAGGGCACCTCCTTCGCCGAGGGGACGGACATGATCCAGCTGGACGAGGACGGCCGGATCACCGCCGTCACCGTCTTCGTGGACCGGGTCCCCGAGGGCTTCGACGGCGCCGCGCACCACTAGATCCGTGACGGCAGGGCCTGCCAGGAAGGTTCCAGCGGCAGGACGTGCCCGGTCAGCGACTCGACGTCGGCCGGGACGTGCGCGCGGGCGCGCAGCGCGGGGAGTACGTCGGCGGTGTAGGCCGCGTGGGCCTCGGGGGAGGTCCAGAGGGTGGTGACCAGGTAGCGGTCGGCGGTGAGGCGGGTGACGGTGCCCGCGAGCATGCCGCCGGCCGCTGCCATGCCGGGGGCCCAGACCTCGCGTTGGACCTCCAGGAAGTGGCCGGTACGGCCGGGGCGGAGTAGGCAGTCGGCGGCGCGCAGCAGGGTGGCGTGCTGGAGGGCGTCCACGAGGGACGGTGCCGAGCCCGGCACGGTGAGTGCCACCGGGCCGGCGGTCACCTGGATCGAGCTCCAACTGCCGTGCTGGGCAGCCTCGGTGGCGATCGCGTCATGACGCTCGCGCATGAAGCGGCCGTACGCCTCCTCGTCCGCCCAGAGGGCGAGCACGAGTGCCCGGCCGTCCGTGCGGGACCAGCCGCCCACCTGGCCTACCAGCCCCGGCTGGTCCGCGAGCGCCGCCCAGCGGCGCTGGCCGGCGGCGAAGGCCCCGTGTGCGCCGGGCCGCACCCGGCAGTCGATCCACTTGCCCCACATGTGGGCCATCATGCTTCGCCCGGGGGGAGGAGGATCAATCGGTCGGAGGTCGCCGGGGCGCTCCGTCCGGGGATGTAGGCGTGCCGGCCGCGGGAAGGCCGGATGAACCGGAGAGGCCCCGTCGGCGGGGTGCGCCAACGGGACCGTCGATGGCTGTCGGTGGGGGCTGCTAGCCCTGCTTGATCGCGGAGATGTCGAACTCCAGGACGACCTTGTCGCCGACCAGGACGCCGCCGCCCTCCAGCGCCGCGTTCCAGGTCACGCCGAAATCCTTGCGGCTGATCGTCACCGAGCCTTCCAGGCCCACCCGCAGGTTGCCGTACGGGTCGACGGCGTTGCCCGTGTACTCGAAGTCGATGGTGACCGGGCGGGTGGTGTCCTTGATGGTGAGGTCGCCGCTCACCCGGTACTCGGTATCGGAGCCGGGCTCGACGGAGGTGGTGCGGAAGGTGATGTCGGGGTAATTGGGGGCGTCGAGGAAGTCGTTGGTGCGCAGGTGCTGGTCGCGTTGTTCGACCCCGGTGTCGATGCTCTCGGCCTTGATCGTCAGCTGGGCGGTCGAACGGGACGGGTCGCCGCCGTCCAGGTGGGCGGTGCCCTCGAACTGGTGGAACGCGCCGCGGACCTTGGTCACCATGGCGTGGCGTGCGACGAAGCCGATCCGGGTGTGGGCGGGGTCGAGGACGTAGTCCCCGGTGAGCTCGGGGAGTGAAACGGTCACGGTGTGCCTCCACGATGGTCTCGGTCCTGGCGACGGTGTGCCCGGGGCGTCCCCCGACCACGCCGGGGTTTGCCCTCCCTCCGCCCGGCCGGGGCGCGGTGCGGAGTGCCAGGGTGCAAACTGCCAGCCCGCCGCGACACCGCCCCGCCCGCCGCGCGGCACCCTCGCGGCAAGTTAGCGCGAACGGGTGAAGGCACGGCCGGTCGACGGAAGGTCGATGGCTGGATCCTGCACAGTCCTGTCATTGCCGCCACACCCGCTGCCGGGCGAGGGTGGAGCCATGGACGACGCACCCCGCCTGCCGCACCTGGTCGTGATCCCGGTCTTCCCCGGTGTGAACGCGCTGGACGTGACCGGGCCCGCCGAGATCTTCGCGCTCGCCGGGCAGCTGCTGGCGCCGGAGCGGCCCGGGTACGAGGTGCTGCTGTGTGCCGAGCGCAGTGGGCCGGTGGCGACGTTCTCGGGGGTGCCGCTGCAGGTGAACGGCACGCTGGAGGCGGCGCGGGTGCGGCCGGACACGGTGCTGGTGCCGGGCCGGGTGAACCTGGGGCCGCACGGGCCGGTGCCGCAGGTGGATCCGGCGGTGGTGGCCTGGCTGCGTGAGGTCGGGCCCCGGGCCGGGCGGGTCGCCTCGGTGTGCGCGGGCGCGCATGTGACGGCGGCCGCCGGGTTGCTGGACGGGCACCGCGCGACCACCCACTGGGCGACCGCCGACCGGCTGGCCGCCGACCACCCGGCGGTGGAGGTCGACGCCGACCCGGTGTTCATCCGCTCCGGGCGGATGTGGACCAGCGCGGGCCTGACCACCTCGATGGACCTCACCTTGGCCCTGGTGGCCGAGGACCACGGCGACGACCTCGCCCTGGAGATCGCCCGGATCATGGTGATGTACCTGCAACGTCCGGGCGGCCAGAGCCAGTTCAGCGTCCCGCTGGCCCATCCCGTCGGCGGCCGCTCGGACCTGCGGAGCCTGCGTCGCTGGATCGGTGAGCACCTGGACGCCGACCTCTCGGTGCCCGCGCTGGCCGCTCGACTCGCCATGAGTGAGCGGCACTTCGCCCGGGTGTTCCGCTCCGAGACCGGCACCACGCCCGGCGCGTACGTCGAGGAGCTGCGGCTGGAGGCGGCGCGCCGGCTGCTGGAGCGGACCGACCATCCGCTGCCGGGGGTTGCCCGGGCCTGCGGCTTCGGCTCGGTGGAGACCCTGCACCGGGTGTTCCGCGACCACCTGGGCGCCACCCCGGGCGAGTACCGCCGGCGGTTCCGCGTCGCCACACCCTGAACCCGAAGAACCACCGAGAATCATCGAGGAGAATCGTGAAGATCACGGCCACGCACATCGGCACCGCGACCGTCCTGCTGGAGATCGGCGGCCTGCGGCTGCTCACCGACCCGGTCTTCGACCCCGCCCCCGCCGAGTACCGGCGCGACCCGGTCGTCCTGCGCAGCACCGTCGGACCGGCCCTGGCAGCCAACCGACTCCCTGAGGTGGACGGGGTGTTGCTCAGCCACGACGAGCACCCCGACAACCTGGACGCCACCGGCCGCACCCTTCTCGCCGGGCGCCCGGTGCTGACCACGGTCAGCGGCGCCGCCCGGCTCGGCGGCGGTGCGCTGGGCCTCGCGCCCTGGCAGACCCGGACGGTGACCGTCGGCGGCCGGACGGTGCACGTCACCGGCACGCCCGGCGAGCACGGCCCGGTCGGGGACGTGACCGGGTTCGTGGTCGAGGTGCCCGGCGAGGAGGAGGCCGTCTACATCTCCGGCGACACCGTCCACATCCCCGAACTGGACGAGATCGGACGGAGGTTCACCATCGGCACGGCTCTGCTGCACCTCGGTGCGGCCCGGATCGAGGCCTTCGGCGGCGGCGGGCTGATCACCATGGACGCGGCCCAGGCGGTGGCGCTCACCGCCTCGCTCGGCGCTCGCAGGGTGGTCCCGGTGCACTACACCTCGTGGGAGCACTTCACCGAGGGGCGACGGGAGACCGTCGAGCGGTTCGCGGCGGCAGGCCTGGCGAACCGGCTGCACTGGCTGACCCCGGGCGTCGCCGAAGTCCTCGACTGATCCGGAGCTGCTGAGCGGCTTTGGCTCCCGGCCCCCTGACCAGGCATGATCGGGGGCATGGTCGAACGAGTCATTGCAGCGTGTGACGGAGCAGCCAAGGGCAACCCGGGCCCGGCGGCCTGGGCCTACGTGGTCGCGGACAGTGCCGGGGCGCCCCAGCGGTGGGAGGCCGGGCCGCTCGGGCACAGCACCAACAACATCGGTGAGCTCACGGCGCTGCAACAGTTGCTGTCCGCGACCGACCCGGCCGTCCCGTTGGAGGTGCGGCTGGACAGCACCTACACCCGCGACTCGGTGACCAAGTGGCTCAAGGGGTGGAAGCGCAACGGCTGGAAGACGGCCGCGGGCAAGCCGGTGGCCAACCGCGAGCTGATCCAGCGGATCGACGAGCTCCTGGAGGGCCGGGACGTCACCTTCGTGTACGTCCCCGCCCACCAGGTGGACGGTGACCCGCTGAACGCCATCGCCGACAAGGCCGCCAGCGACGCCGCCCGCACCCAGCAGGGCGCCGCCGGGACCGCCGCCGACCTCCCGGTGCCCGACCCGGCCGCGGCTGCCAAGGCTCCCAAGGCCCGCAGCACCCGCGCCGCGGCGACGAGCGGCGGAGGCGGTACCGGCAGCACGACCAAGCGGACCGGTTCGCGCACCCTGAACGCCCGCTTCCCCGGCACCTGCCCGTGCAGCCGCCCGTACGCCAAGGGCGACAAGATCACCAAGGTGGGCAGCAGTTGGGGCCACCCGGAGTGCGCCGCCGCCCACGCCTGACTCGGGCATTTCGACGCCGTCGCCCGAGTGCCCGCACTCGGGCGACGGCCCGGTCGGGCGCCGGACGACAGCGGTCATGTGACTGCCGCCGGCTGCTGAGTCAACGGGCGGCCGCGGACCGTATAGGTCCATGGGGGCATGAGGGAAGGTGACTGCGGTGATCGTCTCCGAGACGCCCGAGTTCCACGTCGGCGACCGGGTGTGGGTGTACCGCGACTCCTCCTACGGCACGGTCGAGAGCGCCGTGGTCGTGGACGCCCCGGCGGACCGCAGCCTCCGGCTGGAGTTCGCCGACGGCCACCGCAGCCACCTCCGCGACGGCCGGGTCGAGCTGCACACGCCCGGCGTGGAAACGGCGTTGACATGGTGTCAGGATCGGAGTCCAATGGCCCGTCGACCGGCGCGCCCGCTGTCATCATGAACATGACTTCGGCGGCGGTGCCGGAGCCGATGGTGAGGAGCGGGCGTGAACGCTGCGGGTGCGGGGACCGATCGGCCACGGCAGCAGCCGGTGGCGATGGCGGACGAGCAGGTCGGTTCCAACGGCGCGATCGCGGCGGCGCTGACCCGGGCGGTGGGCTCGATGCCCGCCCTGTACGTCGCCCTGGTGGTGGTCGGCGGCTGGATGGCGCTGGCGACCTGGGGACCGCTGCACTCGGTCGACCCGTACCCCTTCGGCTTCCTGCTGTTCCTGGACAATGTGGTCCAACTGGT
This sequence comes from Kitasatospora sp. NPDC004669, assembly GCF_040609455.1. Taxonomy (NCBI): domain Bacteria; kingdom Bacillati; phylum Actinomycetota; class Actinomycetes; order Kitasatosporales; family Streptomycetaceae; genus Kitasatospora; species Kitasatospora sp. NPDC004669. The sequence continues at coordinate 10,679 of NZ_JBEXKB010000049.1, read as the reverse complement.
GCTCTGCCTGGTGATCCTGGTCGGCCAGCGGGTCCTGGGCCAGGCAGCCGACCGCCGGGCGGTGCAGACCTACGAGAACGCCGAGGCGATCTTCGCCAAGGTCGCCGACCTCCAGGCGCACCTGGACCGGCACGACCGCGCTCTCGGCCGCGGGGTCAGCCTGCTGGAGACCAGCGGGCACCCGTGGATCCAGCGGCACCGGGTGCAGCCGCCGCCGCAGGCGCTGGACCAGGTCACCGGGGTCAACGGACGGATCGCCGCCTGGCTGACCCAGCGGCTGGGCAGCATGGGGGCCTTCTACCTCGCGGCCGGGACACAGGTGGTCTGGATCGGTATGTCCCAGCTGGGGGTGCAGACCTTCGACCCGTACCCGTTCGCCTTCATGAGCTTCCTGTCCACCCTGGCCCAGCTGATCTTCATGATCGTGATCATGGTCGGCCAGGACGTGCTGGGCAAGGCCGGCGACCGCCGTGCCGAGCAGACCCTGCTGGACGCCGAGGCCGTACTGCACGAGTGCGGCCGGATGAAGGCCCGACTGGAGGCGCAGGGGAAGGTCATCGAGAGCCTGGCCGACTACACCAGCGCCCAGGTCATCCGGCACCTGGCGCGGGTCATCCACCAGAGCCGGCTGACGGTGGCGGTCGAGGACGGCGAGGAGCCGGGCAGCCGGCCCGCCCTGCTGCCTTGGGAGGAGCTGCCCGAGGAGCTGAGGGCGGCCAACCGGCGCCAGGCCCGGCAGCTCGGCGAACGCCTCGCTACGGTCGGCTGCCTGATGGTGCCCACCTCCGAGCAGGTGGCCTCCGACGCCGTCGGCGGCTTCGAGGACTTCACCGAGGAGGAGGCCGAGGTCCTGGCCCGGCTGGAGCACGAACACGAGCACGAGCACGAGAACGGCGCCGACTCGGCTCTGCTGCCCGGCCAGCGGGACGGCCGGGCCGAGGTCCTGCCCTGGGAGGAGCTGTCCGATCGGGCCCGGGCCCGGACGGTGGAGTCGGTCCGCCGGATCCCCACCGCCCTGGCCGACGTCGGCTTCCAGGTGGTACGGATCAGCCGCATCGTCGACGGCGTGGGCGAGTTGGACTTCACCCCCGAGGACTGGGCGACCCTGGGCCAGGCCCTGATGGCCTCCGGTGTCCTGGTCTCGCTCGCCGAGGGCGTTGCCGACCCCGAGGAGATCATCGCGATCGTCAAGCTGCTGCGCGAGGCGAGCGGCACCCACCCGCGACGCTTCGTCCGGGAGCTCGCGGCCGCCTCGACCTTCGACACCGGGCTGCATCCCGACACCCGTTACGCCGAGTACCGCGGTCCCGCGCTGGACACCATCCGCGCGGCCGTTCGGATCGTCGCAGAGCAGGCGCCGGACGAACTCGCCGAGTTCCGCGCCTTCCTGCTGGAGATCGCCGTGGTCGTCGCCGACGCCAACGAGGAGGGCGGCATTCTCGGTCTGGGCGCGCGCTCCCGGGTGCCCAGCGAACTCGCCGCGGTGGAGGCCGTCCGGGCGGCGAGCGACCTCGCTGTGCCGGAGCCCGCACGCGCCAAGGTCAGCCTGCGCAAACGAGGTTGAACGGAAGCGACCGGCCGGCCACGGGGACGGCCGGCCGGTCGCCGCGTCAGGAGGGGATCACTTCTCCTGGGCCATGGACTTGATGTCCTCGAAGCTCATGCCGATCTTGTTGAAGGCGCGGGCCTGCGCCTCGGGCACGCCGAGGCCGGCCAGCTCCTTGAGCTGGGCGTCGGTCAGCGGCGCGGCCTCGGTCATCGGCGGGACGGAGCCCGCCCCGGTGGCGTCGCCGGTCTCGGGCCCGGCGCCGCCGGAGGCGAGGGCGAGGAAGGTCTTCATCAGGTCGTCGCTGGTCATCTTCACCGCGTCGGACGGGGCCTGGACGTTCGGCGCGGCCTCGTTGAAGGCCAGCTTCACCGGGAAGTTGACGCCCGGTCCGGCCTTGGTGTCCAGCTGCGCCAGGTCGAAGGTGGCCGAGGAGAACTTGCCGTCCTTCAGGTAGAGATCGACGCCGACCTTGGTGTCCGGCACGTCCTTCGGAGCCTCGGTCGGGAAGTTCTTGAACTGCTGCGGGAACTTGCCGGACAGCGGCTTGAGGGCCTTGTACAGCTCGTCCACCGCGGTGCGCGCCGGGGCGCTCATCCAGATGTGCTCGGTGCCGTCCTTCTTGCCCTTGTCGTCGAAGGTGACGGTCCGGGTGAACACGTCCTTCAGCGAGTTGACGAGCTGCTTGGCGGCCTCAGGGTCGACCGAGGGCACGGCCTGCGGCGTCGCGCCCTTGGCGCCGTCGTTCTTCTTGGCCTCGTCCGCCAGCTCCTGGAGGTCGAGCGAGATCCACTTGCCGTTCAGCACGTCCTTGGCGCTGCTCAGCTCCGGGGGCAGGTCCTTGGCGACGGTGTCGGCCTCGGACGGGTCCTGGCCGGTCAGCTTCAGGACGCTCTTCACGTCGATGTGCAGGTACGCCTTGGCGTCGAGCTGGCGGTACTCGAGGAGCGTGGTGCCCTTCTTGTCCGCGACCGTGTAGGACACGCGCACCGACTTGTCGAGCGAGAGGTCCTTCGCCTCCTTCGACGCCGCGTTCTTGAAGGCGTCGACCTCCTTGAGCGGCTTGTCGGCGGAGATCGCGACGGAGAGGGAGAGCCCGGACAGGCCCCGGGCGCTCTTCTCGTCGGCCTCGTCACCGGTGGCCTTGGTGAAGGCGACGATCTGCTCGGGGGTGGCGTCCACGGAGAGCGTGAAGCCGGCCGACTTGCTGTCACCGAGCTTGTCGAAGGCCTTCGACACCTGCTGGGCGGCCGAGAGCTGCTCGGCGGTGCCGCAGGCCGTGAGACCCGTGGCGAGGACGGAAGCGGTGACCGCGACGGGCAGCGCGCCGCGGGCGGCCTTGCGGATGGCGGTGTTGATGGTCCAACTCCTGTGTGACAGGGCCTGATCGAACGGGGCCAGGCCGATCCCTCCCCTGTGGCGAAGCGCGCCACAGCACGTACACATGCGATCACATTATCAGCAAGGAGTCACGCGATTATTTGACCCTCCTTTTAAGATATCCGGCCGAGATCACGGCCGTTCGGCCGGATTTCGACCTCGCGGCAGCTACCCCTTCGACGAGCCCGAGTTGGCGCCGCGCACGAAGTGGCGCTGGAAGCAGAAGAACAGCACCGCCACCGGCAGCGTGGACACCAACGCCGCCGCCAGCTTGAGCGGGTACTGCGTGCCGGAGCCGAGGCCGCCGGAGACGAAGTGCCCCAGGCCGGTGGTCAGGGTGTCGTGCTCACTGGACTGGGTGGAGACCAGGAAGTGGGTGAACTCGTTCCAGGAGCCCTGGAAGGAGAGCACGGTGAGGGTGATCAGCGAGGGCCGGGACATCGGCAGCACCACCGACCAGAAGATCCGGAACGTCCCGGCACCGTCGATCCGCGCCGCCTCCTCGATCTCGCGGGGCACCGACTCGAAGAACTGCTTCATGATGAAGATCCCGGCGGCGTCGACCAGCAGCGGCAGGATCATCCCGCTGTAGGTGTCGAACATGCCGAAGCTCTTCAGCACCAGGAACTTCGGGATCAGCAGCACCACGCCCGGGACCGCCATCACGGCCAGCACGAAGGCGAACAGCAGCCGGCGACCGGGGAAGCGGATCCGGGCCAGGGCGTAGCCCGCCATCGAGTCGAACAGCACCCGGCCGGCCGTGACCAGGGCGGTCACCAGCATGCTGTTGCCCAGCCAGCGCAGGAACGGGATGTTCTCCACGCCCTCCGCCGGACCGAACAGTCGTCGGTAGGAGGTGAGGGTGCCGCCGTCCGGCGGCAGCGCCATCGGGTTCGCGGTCGCGTCCGGGTCGGTCTTGAAGCTGTTCGCCAGCTGCAGCAGGAACGGCAGCAGGTAGAGCAGTGCGAAGCCGAGCAGCGCGGTGTACCCGAGGACGCGCAGCGGCCGGGGGAAGCGGCCGAGGACGGGTTCGTCCGCTCCGGGCTCGCGGTCAGCGTGCCGCACGGCGAGCTCCCTTCAGGCTCCGGGGCCCGCGCCGGGGCCGGCCGCCCCGCTCCCGCAGGACCCACCGCTGCAGGGTCGTGAGGAGCAGGATCAGGCCGAGCAGGACGAACGCGATGGCGGCGCCCTGCCCGTAGTCGGCGTTGTCGAAGCCGGCCGAGTAGGACAGGTAGGCGGGCGTGAGGGTGGTGTTGCCGGGTGCGCCCTTGCCCATCACGTAGACCTGGTCGAAGACCTGCCAGGTGGATATCAGTCCCAGGGTGAGGACCAGGAACAGGACGGGCCGCAGCGCCGGCAGCGTGACGTTGCACAGCAGTTGACGGCGGTTGACGCCGTCCAGCGCGGCGGCCTCCTCCAGTTCGCGGGGGATGTCCTGGAGGGCGGCCAGGAAGATCAGCATGAAGGTGCCGGAGGTGGTCCACACCGCCATCAGGATCAGGGTGCACATGGCGACCGAGGGCCCGGCGAACCACTCCGACCAGGACAGCCCGAGCGGGCCGCCGGCCGTCGGCGCCGGCTGGTCGACGCCGAACCGGCCGAGCACCAGCCAGACGACTCCGCGCGGATCGGCGAACCAGTTGGGGCCCTTGACGCCGACCCAGCCGAGCATCCGGTTGACGGCGCCGCTGCCCTGGAAGAGGAACAGGAACACCGTCGAGATCGCGATCGAGCTGGTGATCGACGGGAAGTAGAACACCGTGCGCAGGACGCCCCGGCCGCGCAGCATCCGCTGGTTGACCAGGACGGCGAGGAACAGCGCCAGCACCGTCTGCAGCGGCACGGTCAGCAGGACGTAGTACAGCGTGTTGCGCATCGAGACGGCGAACAGCGTGCGGTCCAGGCCGTCCTCGGCGAACAGCCTGCGGTAGTTGTCCAGGCCGACGAAGTCCGCGTGGCCGCTGAACGGGTTGGACTGGCCGTCCCAGTGCAGCAGACTGACCCACAGGGCCATCGCGATCGGCAGGACCAGGAAGAGCCCGAGGACCAGGACCATGGGGCCGGCGAACAGCCAGCCCCACGCTCCCTCGCGCAGGCCGCGCCTCCGCTTCGCGCCGACGGTGCTCTCACTCGGCATTCTTGATGGCCTGCTCGCCGTTGCGCTGGAGTGCGGCCAGGACGGTGGCCGGGTCGCCGGTCCTCAGCGACTGCAGGTCGGTGTTGAACTGGGTGAGCACCTTGGTGAACCCGGGGATGGTGACCGGCGGCTGGGAGTGGGTGATGCCGTCGACCCAGGCCTTGGACTCGGGGTACTTCTCGGCGTAGGTGGCCAGCGCGCTGATGCGCGAGGGCATCACGCCGAAGGCCTTGGCGAACTCCAACTGCTGGTCGGCCGAGGTGAGGTGCTTGACCAGGTCGACGCCGGCCGCCTGGTGCCGGCTCTTGGCCGCGATGCCCCAGCAGTTGCTGAAGGCGAGGGTGCCCTGCCCGGCGGGGCCGGCCGGCAGCGGGAGCACCTTGTACCGGACATCGGGGTAGTCCTTGGCCATCGCGCCCTTGAGCCAGTTGCCCTCGATGGTCATCGCGGCCCTGCCCTTGCCGAGCGCCTCGCCGCCCCAGCCGGCGTCCACCTCGGAGACGTACTTGGCCGAGCCGGCCTTCAGCATGGTCTGGACGTACTCCAGTGCCTGCTTGTTGGCCGGGCTGTCGGCGGTCATCGCGGTCTGCTCGGGGTTGGTGACCCAGCCGCCGGCCTCCTTCATCAGCGCGCCGAGCCGCTGGTAGTCGGGGGCGGTCACCAGGCCGGTCACGCCGTTCCTGGTGAGCTTGCCGGCGTCGTCGGCGAGTTGCTGCCAGGTGGTCGGGTAGTCGGCCTCGGTCAGGCCGGCCTGCTGCCACATGGCGGTGTTGACCGCCAGGCCCAGGGTGGAGCTGTCCTTGGGCAGGCAGGTGAGCTTGCCGTCGTAGCTGAAGGCCTGGCGCAGCTGCGCGGAGAAGTCCGCGGCGTCCGGTATCCGGTCGCCGTAGGCGTACAGCGAGCCGCCCTTGGCGTAGTTGGCGAACTGGTCGGAGTTGACGTAGAAGAGGTCCGGCGGGTTGCCGCCGGCGAAGGCCTGGCCGAGCTGCTGGTTGATGTCGCCGGCGATCTGCACGGTGACGGTGTTTCCGGTCTTCCCGGCCCAGGCCGCGGTGGCGGCCTTCACCGCGGCGGTCTCGGCCTCGCCGGAGGTGGCGATCAGCAGGGTCAGGCTCTGGTTGCCGCCGGAGTCCTGCCTGGCCGTCGAGTCGCCGAAGCCGCCCGAGGAGGAGCAGCCGGTGACGGCGCCGAGGGCGACGGCCGCGCAGACGGCGGCCGCGGCGAGGGTGCGGGAGGTGGCCATGCGGGATCTCCTTGCGAGGGTGGATGGGGGAGCGGAGGCGGTTCGGGAGGGGCGTCACATGCTTTCGCGGAGGACCAACTCCGGTTCCAGTAGGACGTGTTCGGTCGGCCGCGTGCGGTCGCCGAGACGTTCCAGCAGCAGCCGCATGCACTCGCGGCCGACCGCGTCGAGCGGCTGGGCGAGGCTGGTCAGCGACGGGAACAGCAGCGGGGCGAGCGGTGAGTCGTCGAAGCCGATGACGGCGGCCTCCGGGCCGGGGGAACGGCCCTCGCGCCGCAGCGCCTGGTACCAGCCGGTGGCCAGGGTGTCGCTGGCCGCCACGACGGCGCTCACGCCGGCGGCGAGCAGCTTCCCGGCGGCCTCGGTGGCGCGCTCCGGGTCGTCCGGGCTCTCCACCCGGCGGCCCCGGGTGGACAGGCCCAGTTCGCGCATCGCGCTCTGCCAGCCGCGGGCGCGGTCGTCGCCGACCCCGGAGCCCTTGGGCCAGCCGAGGAAGCCGATCCTTCGGTGGCCGAGTCCGGCGAGGTGCCGGACGGCCGCCGACGTCCCGGCGGCGCCGTCGACGTCCACCCAGTCGCCGACGTCCTTGCCGGACCAGGTGCGGCCGAAGGCGACGAACGGGACGCCGCGCTCGTGCAGCCAGCCCTGGCGGCGGTCGCCTCGGTCGGTGCCGCTGAGCACGAAGCCGTCCGCGCCGTGCTCGTCCAGCAGCTGCTGGTAGCGGGTGAGTTCGTCGTCCCCGGGGGCGACGGCGAACAGCACCACCCGGTAGCCGGCCCGGTCGGCCGCCTCGGAGAGCGAGTGCAGGAACTGGTCCAGGACCGGGGTCGGAACGCCGGTGCTGCTGGACCGGATGCCGTAGCCGATCAGCCGGCTGGCCCTGGTCTTGAGCGCCTGCGCGGCCCGGTGCGGGCGGTAGCCGAGCTCGTCGATGGCGCGTCGGACCCGCTCCAGCGTCTGCGGGCGCAGCAGTTCGGGCGAGTTGATCGCGTTGGACACCGTCTGTCGGCCCACGCCGGCCCGGGCGGCGACCATTTCGAGGGTCACGGCGGACCCCGCCCTCGGCCTGGGCGATGAGTGTGCATGCATAACGGTGATCCTAGGTTCTGTCTCCGTCGACGAGATCTTGGATCGTTCCAATACGGGGTTCCATCGTCCCCAGCAGTGGGGTTAATGTCTTGGAACGCTCCAATGTCAGAAAGGTTGCGCCCGGGTGGAAGCAACTGTCAAGCCCCAGAACGAGGATGAGGAGACCATGCCAGCGATCGAGCTGCAGCCGTTCCTGCACGACACCCGGCTCTCCGTGGCCGCCCCGAGCTTCTGCGCCTCCCGCCCCGACGGCCGGATCGCCGAGGGCGCGGACGGCTTCTACCACGGCGACCGCCGGATCCTCTCCCGCCTGGAGGTCGGCGTCGCGGGCATCCCCAACACCCCCGTCGCCACCGCACAGGGCGCGGACGGGAACACCACCTTCGTCACCGTGCTGCGCGGCCTCGCCGAGCGCACCGCCGACCCGGCCACCACCCTGGAACGCCGCCGCGAGCTGCGCCCCGGCCGCCTGGTGGAGCGCTACACCGTCCGCAACGCCGGCGACCTCACCGCCCGGCTGCGCCTGGACCTGCGCGCCGAGAGCGACTTCGCCGCCATGGACACCGTCAAGGCCGGACGCACCGGCACCCCCCTGCGGCCCGAGGCCCAGCCGGCCGGACTGCGCTGGAGCCACGGCCCGCTGACCGCGGCCCTGACCGTCACCCCGGAACCCGACCACCTCGACGCCGCCACCGGCACCCTCGGCTTCGAGCTCGAACTCGCCCCCGGCGAGAGCTGGCAGGCCGTCCTGGAGTGCGCCGCCGAGCACCGCGACGGCGACCTCTTCCCCGCCCCCGCCGTCGGCACCACCGAGCCGGGCGCGGCCCCCTGGAGCACCCCCGAGGTCACCGGCCGCGAACACCACCTCGCGCACTGGATCGCCCGCTCCCACCAGGACCTGTGCGGCCTGCTGCTCACCGACCCGCTGCGCCCCGCCGACACCTTCCTCGCCGCCGGAGCGCCCTGGTTCCTGACCCTGTTCGGCCGCGACTCGCTCTGGGCGGCCCGGATGATGCTCCCGCTCGGCACCGGGCTGGCCGCCGGCACGCTGCGCACCCTGGCCCGCCGCCAGGGCCGCGGCGTCGACCCGGCCATCGAGGAGCAGCCCGGCAAGATCCTGCACGAGGTCCGCCGGGACGAGCAGCACCTCGACACCGGCTCCCACCTGCCGCCCTGCTACTACGGCACCGCCGACGCCACCCCGCTCTGGCTCACCCTGCTGCACGACACCTGGCGCTGGGGCATGCCCGAGCACGAGGTCGAGGAGCTGCTGCCGAACGCCGAGGCCGCCCTCGGCTGGCTGGAGCGGTACGCCGACGCGGACGGCGACGGCTTCCTGGAGTACGTGGACAGCACCGGCCGCGGCCTGTCCAACCAGGGCTGGAAGGACTCCTCGGACGGCATCCGGTTGCGCGACGGCCGGATCGCCGACGCCCCGATCGCACTCAGCGAGGTCCAGGCCTACGCCCACGAGGCGGCGGTCAAGGCGGCCGCGCTGCTGGAGGCCTTCGGACGCCCCGGCGCCGACCACTGGCGGCAGTGGGCCGAGCGGCTGCGCGAGCGCTTCCGGGAGAGCTTCTGGACCGAGGACGAGCACGGCCGCTACCCCGTGGTCGCCCTCGACCGGGACAAGCGCCCGGTCGACTCGATCGCCTCCAACCTGGGCCATCTGCTCGGCACCGGCCTGCTGGACGCCGAGGAGAGTGCCCTGGTCGCCCGCCGGCTCACCGCCTCCGGCATGGACAGCGGCTTCGGCCTGCGCACCCTGGACGCCGACGCGGTCGGCTTCAACCCGCTGGGCTACCACACCGGCTCGGTCTGGCCGCACGACAGCGCCATCGCCGTGCACGGCCTGGTCCGCGAAGGCCTGCACGAGGCCGCCGCGCCGCTGGCCGCCGGGCTGGTGCGCGCCGCGGCGGCGTTCGACCACCGGCTGCCCGAGTTGTACGCGGGCTACCCGCGCGCCCGGTACGCCCGCCCCGTCCCGTACCCGGCCTCCTGCCGCCCACAGGCCTGGGCCGCTGCCTCCGCCGTGCTCGTCCTGCAGGCACTGCTCGGCCTGGAGGCGGACGCGCCGAACCGCCGGCTGCGGGTGCGCGCGCAGCTCGCGGTCGGCTACGAGTCGCTGCGGATCGGCGGGCTGACGGTGGCCGGGCTGCCGATCGGGGTGGAGACCGATCACACCGGCGCGGTCCACCTGCGGGCCCCGCAGGGCTTCACCGTCACCACGGTCCGCTGATGCGCGGTCATCGGTGAACACCCGGGGCCCCGGCACGTTCGGGTGGTTCGAATGCTGACCTGGCCCCGTCGGGTTCCGGCCCGGCGGGGCGTGGTCGTCCCCGCACACGGTGGTGTTCGAAGTGTCATCACCACCTGCTAACCTCAGCCGGTTTCCCGCCGCAGAGAGTCGGCGGACAAGACGGGGTAAGAGGGACAGAGAACATGGCAATTCTCCGGGCGAAGCAGAAAGCCCAGGTCATCGAGAAGCTCTCGCAGGTGGCGCCTCCTGGGGAGACCTTCATCGCCTGCGTGCACGCGGAGAGCGGCCCCAGCCCGTGGCTCAACGGCATCTTCGGCGAGATCCCGCTGCTCGGCCTGATCATCGTTCTGACGCGCCGGTACTACTTCCTGACGCTCACCAACACCCACGTGGTGGTCAACACGGCCAACCGCTGGACCAACCGCCCCGGCGACGTCGTCGCGGCCTTCCCGCGCAACGCCTTCCCGGTCAGCCGGGTCAAGCGGGCCAGCATCTGGAGCTCGATGTACCTCCAGATGCCGGGCGACGCCAAGCCGATGCGCCTGAACATCCACCGCATCTGGCGCGCCGAGATGGACCAGCTGAGCGCGGCCTTCCCGCCCGGGTCGATCGACCCGTCCTCGCAGCCGTTCGAGACGCCGCACGGCCAGCCGTACCCGATGCCGGGCCAGCCGGTGATCCCGCAGCAGCAGGGGTACGCGCCGCAGCAGCCGCCGGCCAACCCGTACCCGGCCCCTCAGGGCCAGCCCTACCCGCAGCAGCAGCCCTACCCGCAGCCGCCGGCCAACCCGTACCCGGCTCCGCAGGGCTACCCGGCCCCGCAGGGGCAGCCGTACCCGCCGCAGGGCCAGCCCTACCCGCCGCAGGTCCCGAACGTGCCCTACCCGGGCCAGCAGGGCCAGCAAGGCCAGCAGGGCCAGCAGGGCTACCCGGGCCAGCGTTGACCCGGGCCTGAGCCGGCCGAGCCGCGGCCCCCCCCCCCCCCCCGGGGGCCGGGGCCGCGGCGTTCTCCGGCAGCCACCGG
>NZ_JBEXKB010000048.1:11811-71992 GCF_040609455.1 Kitasatospora sp. NPDC004669 | reverse complement strand
CACATACAGCGGCCAGTTGGAGAAGTCGACCTCCTTCTCGCTGTCCGAGAGGTCCTTGGCGGCGTTGGCGGTCGAGTCGCCGGTCGCCCGGGGCGCCGCCGGGATGCCGCAGGCGGCCAGGGTGCCCGCCCCGGTGGTCAGCGCGGCGGCGCGCAGCAGGGTGCGGCGGCCGACCGCGGCCCGACCGCCGGTCAGACTGCGTTCCCAGGCCCTGCGGACCGGTTCGGGAAGACCGTCGGTGAGCTCGTTGAACGCCTTGAACGCCTTGAACGCCATGGAACGGGCCTCCTGGGGGGAATGAGGGCGCGTGGGGGAAGCACCCTGGTCCGGGGGTTATCTGTCTCCGAAGACGGTGCGGTGCCAGTCCTTGCGGGCCACCGCGGTGGTGTCGAACATGACGTGCTTGACCTGGGTGTACTCGTCCAGCGAGTACTGGGACATGTCCTTGCCGTAGCCGGACGCCCCGTACCCGCCGTGCGGCATCTCGCTGATGATCGGGATGTGGTCGTTGACCCAGACGCACCCGGCGGCGATCTCCCGGGTGGCGCGCAGCGAGCGGTGCACATTGCCGGTCCAGGCGGAGGCGGCCAGGCCGTACGGGGTGTCGTTGGCCAGCCGCAGGCCCTCGTCGTCGCCGTCGAAGGGCAGCACCACCAGCACCGGGCCGAACACCTCGCCCTGGACCACCTCGCTGTCCTGGGCCGCGCCGGTGATCAGGGTCGGCGCGTAGTAGGCGCCCCGGCCGAGGTCGGAGCCGTCGTGGCCCTTCTGCGGCGCGGAGCCGCCGGTGACCACGGTGGCGTAGGAGCGGGCACGCTCCACGAACCCGGCCACCCGGTCCCGGTGGGTGTACGAGACCAGCGGGCCGAGGTCGGTGTGCGGGTCGCGCGGGTCGCCGATCCGGATCGCGGCGTACAGTTCGGCCACCCCGGCCGTGAAGGCGTCGTACAGCGGGCGCTGGACGTACGCGCGGGTGGCGGCGGTGCAGTCCTGGCCGCCGTTGATCAGCGAGGCGGCGACGGCGCCGTGCACCGCGGCGTCCAGGTCGGCGTCGTCGAAGACCACGAACGGGGCCTTGCCGCCGAGTTCGAGGTGGGTGCGCTTGACGCTCGCGGTGGCGAGTTCGGCGACCCGCCTGCCGACCGCGGTGGAGCCGGTGAAGGAGACCATCGCGACGTCGGGGTGGGCGACCAGGTGCTCGCCGGCCGTGCGCCCGGCGCCGGTGACCACGTTGACCACGCCGTCCGGGATGCCCGCCGCGGTGCAGGCCCGGGCGAACATCAGCGAGGTCAGCGGGGTCAGCTCGGCCGGCTTGAGCACGATGGTGTTGCCCGCCGCGACGGCCGGGAGGATCTTCCAGGCGGCCATCTGCAGCGGGTAGTTCCACGGCGAGATCGAGCCGACCACGCCGATCGCCTCGCGCCGTACGTAGGAGGTGTGGTCGCCGGAGTACTCGCCGGCCGCCTTGCCCTCCAGGTTGCGGGCGGCGCCGGCGAAGAAGGCGGTGTTGTCGATGGTGCCGGGGACGTCGAACTCGGTGGCCAGCTTGACCGGCTTGCCGGTCTGCGCGGTCTCCACCCGGACGAGGTCCTCCGCCGCGTCGGCCAGTACGGCGGCCAGCCGGGTGAGCGCCTCGGACCGGGCGCCCGGGGTGGCGGAGGACCAGCCGGGCAGGGCGGCCTTCGCGGCGGCGACGGCGGTGTCCACGTCGGCGGCGGTGGCCAGTGCGACCTGTTCGACCACGCTGCCGTCAGCGGGGTTGACGACCTGGAAGGGTTCGCCGCCGCCCCGCGTCTGACGGCCCGCGATGTACTGCGCGCCCGCGCCGAAGTCGGTCAGGTCCATCTGGTTCCTCCAAGTGCCGGCGGTTCGACCGCACGCTGCGGGGCCGTGCTTCCGCCGTGGGGGTCTGCGGTCCCGCTGACCTTGCCCGGTGCGGGGTTGACGTGACAAGGGTCACTTCGACAGTCTCGACACAAAGGGCCTTACAGAGTGCAAGGCCCTTCGCAGGGCAACAGGTCGTCGCCGCGGTGGATGATTCACCTGACACTCTGCCCACTCCGATCCCCGCTCTGGCCCTCCCCGGCCCTGGAGGCCCGCGATGCTCCCCACCGTCGCCCGAGTACTCGACCTGGAGGTGATGCGGCGCGGCCTGCCCCAGGTGGTGGCCGGCGCCGACCGCCTGGAGCGGCCGGTGCGCTGGGTCCACGTCAGCGAGCTGCCCGACGTCGCCGGGATGCTGCAGGGCGGCGAGCTGGTGCTGACCACCGGCATCGCGCTGCCCGAGGACCGGGAGGGCCTGGCCCGCTACGTCCGCGACCTGGACGAGGTCGGGGTGGCCGGACTGGTGGTCGAGTTCGGTCGGCGCTACTTCGACTCGCTGCCGCGCGCCCTGGTGAACGCCGCCGAGCAGCGCGGGCTGCCGCTGATCACGCTCCGCCGCGAGGTGCGCTTCGTCGCCGTCACCGAGGCCGTGCACGCCCTGGTGGTCAACGCCCAGCTGGAGCAGCTGCGAATCTCCGAGTCGGTCCACCAGGTGTTCAACGAGCTGGTGGTGGAGGGAGCCGAGGCTCCGGAGGTGATCCGTCAGGTGGCCCGGATGGCGGGCGCGCCGGTGGTCCTGGAGAACCTGGCCCACCAGGTGCTCGCCCACGATTCCGCCGGACGCCCGGAGGTCGAGCTGCTGGAGGACTGGGAGCGCCGCTCACGCGGGGTCCGTCCGCCCGGCCGCACCGGCCACGACCCGCGCAGCGGCTGGCTGGTCACCACCGTCGGCGCCCGCGGCCAGGACTGGGGCCGGCTGGTCCTGATCCAGGAACCGGGCCCACTGCCCGAGGGCGAGACCCACCCGCACGCCATGCTGCTGGAGCGCGGCGCCTCCGCGCTGGCGCTCAACCGGCTCGTGGTGCGCGACCGGGAGAGCCTGGAGCGACAGACCCACCGCACCCTGCTCTCCGGCATCCTCACCCACGCGTTGACCGTCTCCGAGGTGGCCCTGCGCGCCCAAGCGCTCGGCGTCCCGCTGGACGGCCGCCGGCTGGTCGGCGTGGTGCTGCGCCGGCGCCGCGGGCCGATCCCGGCCGCGCTGGAGGCGCAGGCCCGGCTGCGCGACTTCACCGAGCTGGCCGCCGGCGCGGTCCGGGCCTGCCGGCTCTCGGCCCTGGTCGGCGCGCTGGACGACGAGGGCGTGGGCCTGCTGATCGCGCTCGGCGCCCAGCAGGACGAGCACGCCGCGCTGGACTCCTTCTCGGCCGCCCTGCGCCGGATGTCCGCCGAGGCCGACCGGGAGGGCTCCGACACCCCGGGCCCGGTGGTCGCGGTCGGCTCCTCGGTCGGCTCGGTCCGCGACGCCCGGCGCACCCTGTTGGAGGCCGCCCAGGTCGCCGACGCCGCCCTGCACGACGCGCCCGGCGGCGGCCGGACCGCCTCCTACTACCGACTGCCCGACGTCCGGCTGCGCGGCCTGCTCCACCTGCTGCGCGACGACGCCCGCCTGCAGACCTACGTGGAAAGGGAGTTGGGCCCACTGCTGGCCCACGACGCCGAGCACAACGGCCAGTTGGTGCAGATGCTGCGGATCTACCTGGAGCAGGGCCGGAACAAGTCGGCGGCGGCCGACGCCGCGCACCTGTCCCGGCCGTCCTTCTACGACCGGCTGCACAAGGTCGAACGCATCCTCGGCGTCGACCTCGACCAGGTGGAGTCCTGCCTGTCCCTGCACGTGGCACTGCTCGCCCTGGACGCCGTCCGCCGCTGATCGACGGCGGTCACACCCCGACCCCTTACACTCCGGTCATGCGCCCCCAGACCTTGTGCAGCCCGGGCCGCTCGGCCGAGGTGACGTCGCGCATGCCGTGCAGCCGGGCGCGCATCTCCTCGGTCGGGAACACCAGTGGGTTCTCGGCGAGTTCGGCCTTCTCCTTGTCGCCGCTGTCCGCCAGCACCTCGCGGGCGGCCGGCACCGGGCAGATGTACTGGACGGCCGCGGCGAGGTCGGCGGCCACCTCGGGCTGGTAGTAGTAGTCGATCAGCAGCTCGGCGTTGCGCTTGTGCACGGCCCGGTTGGGGATCATCAGGCTCTCCGCCCACAGCTCGCCGCCCTCCTCCGGCACCACGAAGGCGATGTCCGGGTTCTCGGCGGTGAGTTGGACGGCGTCGCCGGAGTAGGCCTGGCAGGCGATCGCCGCGCCGGAGGCGAGGTCGCTGGTGTAGTCGTTGCCGGTGAAGCGGCGGACGTGGCCGGTGTCGACCATCCTCTGCACCAGGTCCATCGCCCTGTGCGCGTCGTCGTCGCTGAAGGCGGTGATGTCCGCGCCCTGGGAGAGCATCAGCAGCCCGAGCGCCTCGTCCAGCCCGGCGAACAGGGTGACCCGGCCCTTGAGGTCGGGTGCCCACAGGTCCGCGGTGGACTTCAGCTCCCGGCCGAGCGCCTTGTGGTTGTACGCGATGCCGGTGATCCCGGACTGCCAGGGCACGCTGCGCCTGCGCCCGGGGTCGAAGGCCGGATTCGCCAGCTGCGGGTCCAGGTTGGCGGTGACATTGGGCAGGTTGGCCCGGTCCATCGCCTGCACCCAGCCCAGCGAGACGTACCGCCCGGCCATCCAGTCGCTGATCACCATCAGGTCCCGGCCCGGGTCGGCGCCCTGGGTGAGCACCGGGCTGATCTTGCCGAAGAACTCGTCGTTGTCGTTGATGTCCTCGCTGTAGGTGACCGCGATCCCGGTCTTCTCGCTGAACGCGTCCAGGGTCGGGCGCCTGCCCCGGTCGTCGGTGTCGATGTACTGCGTCCAGTTGGAGAAGTTCAGCCGCTTGTCGCTCTCCGAGCGGTCCGGCGCCGAACGGCGGTCCTCGGCGACGTACGCCGACGGGATGCCGCAGCCGGTCAGCGTACCGGCGCCGAGCAGCGCGGCCCCGCCGAGCACGGAACGTCGGCGTATGCGTGCGGGGCCCTGAGGGCGGCTCGGGGCGGAACGACGGGGCGGGGTGGAGCTGCTGGACATGTGGGGCCTTCCGGAGCGTGGGACGGCCCCGGACACACGGGTGCCCGGGGCCGTCCTGGTAGGTACGTCAGACAGTGTGCGCGTCGGTGAGCGACAGCACCTCGTCCAGCACCGCGAGGCCGGTCTTGGCCTCCTCCTCGGTGACGGTGCACGGCGGAACGACGTGGAAGCGGTTCATGTTGACGAACGGCCAGAGCCCGCGCTGCTTGCAGGCGGCGGCCAGCTCGGCCATCGGCGCGTTGTCCGCGCCCGCGGCGTTGTACGGGACGAGCGGCTCGCGGGTCTCCCGGTTCCGCACCAGGTCGAGCGCCCAGAACACGCCCAGGCCGCGCACCTCGCCGATCGAGGGATGCCGCTCGGCCAGCTCGCGCAGGCCGGGGCCGAGCACCGTCTCGCCGATGTGCTTGGCGTTCTCGACGATGCCCTCCTCCGCCATGGTGTTGAGGGTGGCCACCGCCGAGGCGCAGGCCAGCGGGTGGCCGGAGTAGGTGAGCCCGCCGGGGAAGGCCCGCTCGGCGAAGGTGGCCGCGATCTCGGCGCTGATCGCCACGCCGCCCAGCGGCACGTAGCCGGAGTTGACGCCCTTGGCGAAGGTCAGCAGGTCCGGGGTGACCCCCCAGTGGTCGGCGGCGAACCACTCGCCGGTGCGGCCGAAGCCCGCCATCACCTCGTCGAGGATGAACACGATCCCGTAGCGGTCGCAGATCTCCCGCACCCCGGCCAGGTAGCCCGCCGGCGGGATCAGGATGCCCGCGGTGCCGACCACCGTCTCCAGGATGATCGCCGCGACGGTGCCCGGCCCCTCGAAGGCGAGCACCTGCTCCAGGTGCTCCAGCGCGCGCTCGCACTCCTGCGCCTCGTTCTCGGCGTGGAAGTTGGATCGGTAGGGGTACGGGCCCCAGAAGTGCACCACACCGGAGACGCCGGTCTCGTTGGCCCAGCGCCGCGGATCGCCGGTGAGGGCGATCGCGTTGGCGGTGGCGCCGTGGTACGAGCGGTAGGTGGACAGCACCTTCTGCCGGCCGGTGTGCAGCCGGGCCAGCCGGATGGCGTTCTCGTTGGCCTCGGCGCCGCCGTTGGTGAAGAAGATCTTGTCCAGGTCGCCCGGGGTGCGCTCGGCGATCAGCCGGGCGGCCTCGCTGCGCGACTCGACCGCGAAGCCGGGCGCGATGGTGCAGAGCTTCGCCGCCTGCTCCTGGATCGCGGCGACCACCTTCGGGTGCTGGTGGCCGATGTTGGTGTTGACCAGCTGCGAGGAGAAGTCGAGGTAGCGGTTGCCGTCGTAGTCCCAGAAGTACGAGCCCTCGGCGCCGGCCACCGCGAGGGGGTCTATCAGCGCCTGGGCGGACCACGAGTGGAAGACGTGCGCGCGGTCGGCGGCCTTGACGGCCCGGCCGGCGGCTGAGTCAGCGGTGGGGATGCTCATGCCGGTAAGGCTAGGGCCGCCCGCCGCCGAAGTGCAGTTTCATCCTGTCAGTCGGTCACGCGACCCGCCGACAGGGTGCAAAGTGACAGGGCCCGGATCGAAAAGACCCGGGCCCCTTGTCAGTTCAGACGATCATCAGATCGCAGTCATGACGTGCTTGACCCGGGTGTAGTCCTCGAAGCCGTACGCCGACAGGTCCTTGCCGTAGCCGGACTTCTTGAAGCCGCCGTGCGGCATCTCGGCGACCAGCGGGATGTGGGTGTTGATCCAGACGCAGCCGAAGTCCAGGCGGCGCGACATCCGCATGGCGCGGGCGTGGTCCTTGGTCCACACCGAGGAGGCCAGCGCGTACTCGACGCCGTTGGCGTACTCGACGGCCTGGTCCTCGTCGGTGAACTTCTGCACGGTGATGACCGGGCCGAAGACCTCGTTCTGGATGATCTCGTCGTCCTGCTGCAGGCCGGAGACGACGGTCGCGGCGTAGAAGTAGCCCTTGTCGCCGACCTGGTGGCCACCGGCCTCGACCTTGGCGTGGGCGGGCAGGCGCTCGATGAAGCCGGCGACCTGCTTCAGCTGGTTGGCGTTGTTCAGCGGGCCGTACAGCACGTCCTCGTCGTCCACACCGCCGGTCTTGGTCTCGGCCGCGGCCTTGGCCAGCGCCTCGACGAAGGCGTCGTGGATCGACTCGTGCACCAGCACGCGGGTGGCCGCGGTGCAGTCCTGGCCGGCGTTGAAGTAGCCCGCCACCGAGATGCCCTCGACGGCCTCGGCGATGTCGGCGTCCTCGAAGACCACGACCGGGGCCTTGCCACCCAGCTCCAGGTGGACGCGCTTGACGTCCTTGGACGCGGACTCGGCGACCTGGATGCCCGCCCGGACCGAGCCGGTGATCGAGGCCATCGCCGGGGTCTTGTGCTCGACCATCAGCTTGCCGCTCTCGCGGTCACCGCAGATGACGTTGAAGACGCCGGCCGGCAGCTCCAGGTCCTTGAGGACGCCGCCGATGATCTCGGCCAGCAGCACGGTGGAGGCAGGGGTGGTGTCCGAGGGCTTCAGCACGACGGTGTTACCCGCGGCGATGGCCGGGGCGAACTTCCACACCGCCATCATCATCGGGTAGTTCCACGGCGCGACCTGGGCACAGACGCCGACCGGCTCGCGGCGGATGATCGAGGTCATCCCGTCCATGTACTCACCGGCGGCCTTGCCCTCCAGCAGGCGGGCGGCGCCGGCGAAGAAGCGGATCTGGTCCACCATCGGGCCGATCTCCTCGGAGAGGGTCAGCGCGCGGGGCTTTCCGGTGTTGCGCACCTCGGCGTCGACGATCTCGTCGGCCCGGGCCTCGACCGCGTCGGCGATCTTCAGCAGGAGCTTCTGCCGGGTGCTCGGGGTGGCGTCGCGCCAGATCGGGAACGCGGCGGCGGCCGAGGCCATGGCCGCGTCCACGTCAGCGGCACCGGACAGCGGCGACGTCGCGTACACCTCGCCGGTGGTCGGGTCCACGATGTCGAGCGTGCGGCCGTCAGCCGCGTCGACGAACTCACCGTTGATGTAGTTGCGCAGCGTGCGAAGGTCGCTCACGGGTCTCTCCTCGGTCTGGGCCTGCGGCATTGCAGATTCCGGCGCCATGGTACGTCGGCGGGTCCGGCCTACGAAGGGTGCCGAGTGGCCGGGCCCGAAGCGGCGCGGTCCACTGGTGGCGGAATGCGCGCCGCCTTGCGGGGGCGCGCGCGTACCGTGCCAGGGTAGCCGCAATACTGCCGGGATCGACAGGCTTGGCCCGCTTACACGATGAAATCCGCATGCGATTTCCAAGACCGCGACGAAATCAGCAGTTTCCTCGCTTGCGAACAGGGGAGCGATCAGGCACAGTGGCCGCGTGGCCAACCGCGACCGGAACGCGAGCGTTCCCCTCGACGCCGCCTCCAAGGCGATCATCGAGCAGCTCCAGGAGGACGGGCGCCGCCCGTACGCCGCCATCGGCAAGGCCGTCGGCCTGTCCGAGGCGGCCGTACGACAGCGCGTCCAGAAGCTGCTCGACCAGGGCGTGATGCAGATCGTCGCCGTCACGGACCCGCTCACCGTCGGCTTCACCCGCCAGGCGATGGTCGGCATCCGGGTCGAGGGCGACATCGAGCCCGTCGCCGACGCGCTGGCCGCCCTCGACGAGGTCGACTACGTCGTCTGCACCGCAGGCTCGTTCGACCTCCTGGCCGAACTGGTCTGCGAGGACGACGAGCACCTGCTCGAACTGATCAACAAGCGCATCCGCGCGCTTCCCGGCGTGCGGAGCACCGAGAGCTTCGTTTACCTGAAGCTCCGGAAACAGACCTACACCTGGGGCACCCGATGACAGCCGACCCGGCGCAGAAGGACCTTTCCAAGACCGCCTACGACCACCTGTGGATGCACTTCACCCGCATGTCGTCGTACGAGAACTCCCCCGTGCCGACCATCGTCAAGGGCGAGGGCACGTACATCTGGGACGACAAGGGCCGGAAGTACATCGACGGCCTGGCCGGCCTGTTCGTCGTGCAGGCCGGTCACGGCCGCACCGAGCTCGCCGAGGTCGCCGCCAAGCAGGCCAAGGAACTCGCGTTCTTCCCGATCTGGAGCTACGCGCACCCCAAGGCCGTCGAGCTGGCCGAGCGCCTGGCCAACTACGCCCCGGGCGACCTGAACAAGGTCTTCTTCTCCACCGGTGGCGGCGAGGCCGTCGAGACCGCCTGGAAGCTCGCCAAGCAGTACTTCAAGCTGATCGGCAAGCCGACCAAGTACAAGGTCATCTCCCGCGCCATCGCCTACCACGGCACCCCGCAGGGCGCGCTGTCCATCACCGGCCTGCCGGGCCTCAAGGCCCCGTTCGAGCCGCTGGTGCCGGGCACCCACAAGGCCCCGAACACCAACATCTACCGCGCCCCGCACTACCTCGAGGGCCCCGACGGCACCGTCGACCCCGAGGCGTACGGCCGCTGGTGCGCCGACCAGGTCGAGGAGGCCATCCTCTTCGAGGGCCCCGAGACCGTCGCCGCCGTCTTCGTCGAGCCGGTGCAGAACGCCGGCGGCTGCTTCCCGCCGCCGCCCGGGTACTTCCAGCGCCTGCGCGAGATCTGCGACCGCCACGAGGTGCTGCTGGTCTCGGACGAGGTCATCTGCGCCTTCGGCCGCCTCGGCACCATGTTCGGCGCCGACAAGTTCGGCTACGTGCCGGACATGATCACCTGCGCCAAGGGCATGACCTCGGGCTACTCCCCGATCGGCGCCACGATCATCTCGGACCGCATCGCCGAGCCGTTCTACAAGGGCGACAACACCTTCCTGCACGGCTACACCTTCGCCGGCCACCCGGTCTCCTCGGCCGTGGCGCTCGCCAACCTCGACATCTTCGAGCGCGAGGGCCTGAACCAGCACGTGCTCGACAACGAGTCGCGCTTCCTGGGCACCCTCAGCAAGCTGCGCGACCTGCCGATCGTCGGCGACGTCCGCGGCAACGGCTACTTCTACGGCATCGAGCTCGTGAAGGACAAGGTCACCAAGGAGACCTTCAACGACGAGGAGACCGAGCGCGTGCTCTACGGCTTCCTCTCGAAGGCCCTCTTCGACAACGGCCTGTACTGCCGCGCCGACGACCGTGGCGACCCGGTCGTCCAGCTGGCCCCGCCGCTGATCTCCGACCAGTCGACCTTCGACGAGATCGAGCAGATCCTGCGGACCAGCCTCACCGACGCGTGGGCGAAGCTCTGATCCCCTGAGCCCCCTTCCCCACCCTCCGCCGAAGGGCGGCCCCGCTCCCCGCGGGGCCGCCCTTCGGCGTCCCCGCCCGGCGGCCCGGCAACATCACAGTCGTACGACCAAACATGCCTGAATGCGGGTGATTTGCCCGTGATGGACCAGTGCGCCGCAACCGCGACCGGTCCCGGTCGTTCTAATCTGACGACTGTCATATCCCTGCGGCACCCAGGATGGAACCTCATGTCAGCGGCACCGCCTGACAACGACGTGCTGTGGGCCCGAGGGATCGTCAAGTCCCTTTACGGCACGCCCGCCCTGCGCGGCATCTCGATCGGCGTCCGCGAGGGCGAGGTGCTCGCCATCACCGGCCCGCGCGGCTCCGGCAAGAGCACCCTGCTCGGCTGCCTCTCCGCCCAGCTCACGGTCGACAATGGCGAGGTCTGGTTCAACAGCTCCCCCGTGCACACCCTCGGCCGGTCCGGCCGCGAACGGCTGCGCCGCGACCGCTTCGGCTTCGTCGGCTCCGAACCGCACCTGGTCCCCGAACTGACCGCCCGCGAGAACGTCGCCCTGCCGCTGCTGCTCGCCGGGGCCGGCAACAAGGCCGCCTACACCGCCGCCGACGAGTGGCTGGAGCGCCTCGACGTCGGCGAGATCGGCCGACAGCGCCCCGACCGGCTGGTCCAGAGCCAGCGCCAGCGGATCGCCGTGGCCCGCGCCCTCGCCCCGCTGCCGCCCGTCGTCTTCGCCGACGACCCCACCGCCCCGCTGCACCGTGAGGCCACCGACCAGGTCCTGCGGATACTGACCAGCGCGGCCCGCTCGCACCAACTCACCCTCGTCCTGGCCACCCACGATCCCGAGCTCGTCCGGTTCGCGGACCGTGCCGTCGCCCTCGTCGACGGACGGCTCACCGCCCCCGCCGCCCCCGTCCCGCGCGGCACCGCCACCCCGGGGACGACCAGTGCGTCCGCCGTCACGGCCACCCGCCGCTGACGACGCCCAGCCGCTGAAAGAGTCGACGTGTTCTACCTCCGTCTGGCCCGGAGCTACCGGGTGCCCGACCTCGGCCGCTGGCTGCTCACCGCACTGGTCGCCGGCGTCGTCGCCGCCTTCCTGCTGCGTTCCCTCGGCCGGGCGCTGAGCGACCCGCTCGGCGGCACCGACGCACTGGTCCGGCTGCTCTGGTGCCTGCCCCCGCTCGCCGCCGTCGCCTGGTTCGCGGCCGTCACCGCCCGTTCGGTGCCCGCCCGGCGGCCCGAGCGGATCGCCGGCCTCACCGCCGCCGGCGCCGGCTCCCGCACGATCCGCACGCTGATCGCCGGTGAGGTCGCGCTCGCCTGCACCCTCGGCAGCGTGCTCACCCTGCTGCTCTTCCTGGTGCTGCGCAACGACATCGCCGGGCCCTCGCTCGCCCCCGACCTCGGCATGGGCGTGCCGCTGCCGGCCGCCGCGCCGGTCACCCTGCTCGCCCTGGTCCCGCTCACCGCCGGCGTCGCCGCCGCCTGCGCGGTGCCCGCCGCCGACACCCTGCCCGGCCGCCGCACCCACGTCCGGACCGACTTCGGCGTCTGGCGGATCGCCCTGCCGATCGGGCTGGTGGTGATCGGCGCCGCGCTCGAACTCATCGCACTGCGTCCCGACGCCGCCGCCGACGGACGCCCGATCCACTTGCCCGCCGGGCTCGGCACCACCAGCACCGCCGCCCTCGGCGGCTGGGCCGCCAGCGCGCTCGGCCTCGCGCTGCTCACCGGCCCGCTGCTCGCCTGGACCGGGCGGCTGCTCGCGATCGGTCGGCCCACCCCGCTGCGACTGCTGGCCGGACGCGGCCTCACTGCCCAGGCCCGGCGGCTCGGGCCGCCGCTGGCCGTCCTCACCCTCACCGTCGCGCTGGTGCTCACCACCATCCGCTACTGGATCGGCACACCCGACAGCGCCGACGCGCTGCCCGCCGTCGAGGCCTGCCTGGTGCTCGGCTGTGCGGCCGCCGCGGTGGTCTCCCGGCTGGCCGAGGTCCGCACCGACCGCAGCGAGGTCACCGACGCACTGCTGCGCCTCGGCGCCTCGCCCCGGCTGCTGTTCGGCGCGGTCGCGCTGCGCACCCTCGCGGTCGGCACCGCACTGCTGCTGACCGGAGGGGCGACCGCCGCACTGGCGGCCGCCGGACTGCGCTGACTCCTAGCCGGCCGCGGCCAGCTGGCCGCAGGCGCCGTCGATCTCCTGGCCACGGGTGTCGCGCACGGTCGTCGGCACGCCGTGCGACTGGAGCCGACGGACGAACTCGCGCTCGTCCTCCGGCCGGGAGGCCGTCCACTTGGAACCCGGGGTCGGGTTCAGCGGGATCAGGTTGACGTGCACCCGGTGGTTCTTGATCAGCCGGCCGAGCAGGTCCGCGCGCCAGGCCTGGTCGTTGATGTCCTTGATCAGCGCGTACTCGATGGAGACCCGGCGACCGGACTTCTCCGCGTAGTTCCAGGCCGCGTCCAGCACCTCGGCGACCTTCCACCGGGTGTTCACCGGGACCAGCTCGTCGCGCAGCTCGTCGTCCGGGGCGTGCAGCGACAGCGCCAGACGGCAGCTGAGGCCCTCGTCGGCCAGCCGGTTCATCGCCGGGACGAGGCCGACGGTGGAGACCGTGATGCCGCGCTGGGACAGCCCGAAGCCGTCCGGGGCCGGGTCGGTCAGCCGGCGGATCGCGGCCAGCACCCGGTTGTAGTTGGCCAGTGGCTCGCCCATGCCCATGAAGACCACGTTGGACAGCCGCGCCTCGCCGCCCGGGATCTCGCCTGCCTTGAGCCCACGCATCCCGGCGGCGATCTGCTCGACGATCTCGGCGGTGGACAGGTTGCGGGTCAGCCCGGCCTGGCCGGTGGCGCAGAACGGGCAGTTCATGCCGCAGCCGGCCTGCGAGCTGATGCACATGGTGACCCGGTCCGGGTAGCGCATCAGCACCGACTCGACGAGGGTGCCGTCGAACAGCTTCCACAGCGTCTTGCGGGTGGCGTCGTCGTCGCAGGAGACGTGCCGCACCACCGACATCAGCTCGGGCAGCAGGCTCTCGGTGAGCTTCTCCCGGCTGGCGGCAGGGATGTCCGTCCAGCTCGCCGGGTCGTTCGACATCCGGCCGAAGTAGTGGTTGGAGAGCTGCTTGGCGCGGAACGGCTGCTCGCCCAGCTCGGCGACGGCCTCCTTGCGCTCGGCGGGGCTCAGGTCGGCGAGGTGTCGCGGGGGCTTGGCGCCGCGCGGCGCGACAAAGGTGAGTTCTCCGGGCTTAGGCATGGTTGTTCCAGTGTCGCAGACGCGCGAGGGCCCCGGACGCCAGGCGTCCGGGGCCCTCGCGGTGAGATCTCGCGCTAGCTGCCGACGAAGGCGGCCAGCAGCAGCCAGACCACCGGGGCGGTCGGCAGGAGCGAGTCCAGCCGGTCCATGATGCCGCCGTGGCCGGGCAGCAGAGTGCCCATGTCCTTGATCCCGAGGTCGCGCTTGATCATCGACTCGCCAAGGTCGCCCAGGGTCGCGGTGACCGCCGCGCAGCCGCCCAGGATCAGGCCCTGCCACCAGCTGCCGTCGTCGATGATCAGCTGCATCAGCAGGGCGCCCGCCAGCATCGACAGGCCGATGCCGCCGGCCAGGCCCTCGCGGGTCTTGCCGGGGCTGATCGTCGGGGCCAGCTTGGTCTTGCCGAACTTGTAGCCCACGGCGTAGGCCCCGGTGTCGCTGCAGATCGTGACGATCAGGAAGAGCACGATCCGCTGGGGGCCGTCGTCGGCCGCCAGCATCATCGCCACGAAGGTGGCCAGGAACGGCACGTAGAAGGCGGTGAACACACCCGCCGTTATGTCCCGCAGGTAGTCCTCCGGCGGTGCGGCCATCCGCCAGACCATCACCGCCAGCCCGGTCAGCGCGAGCGAGGCCGCGGCCCACTGGATCCCGGCCCAGTAGCCGGTGGCGACCATGGCGACCCCGCCCACCAACAGTGGGATCAGCGGCACCTTGATCTGCTTGCGCTCGGCGAGCCGGGTCGTCAGCTCCCAGCTGCCGACCGCGACCGCGGCCATCACGACGACCAGGAACAGCGCCTTGACCACGAACAGCGAGGCGACGATCACCGCGCCGAGACCCACCCCCACACCTATGGCGGCCTGGAGGTTACGGCCACCGCGCTGCTTGCGCGACTCCGGCTGCGGGGCGGGCTGGGCGGCCACGGGTGTCTCCTGCCCTGGGTGGGACGACGGCACGAAGTGGGGCTGCCCGACCACCTGGTGGCTCTGCGGCGGCACGGGATGCACCGGAGCCCCCGGGTACGGCTGGGCGCCGGGACCGGGGGCGGGGGTGACGTCGTCGGATATCGCGCGCAGCACGACCGTCTCCGTCACACCCGGCGGCGCCGTCTCGGGCTGCTCGTCCCGGAACAGCGGGCCGCCGGTCAGCCGGCCGGCCTCCCGGGCCGGGCCGGAGCCGGGCTCGGCCGGCTGACCGGGGGTCGCCTGCCCGTACGGCGCCGACGGGCCCTGAGCGGGGCCGTGGTCGGGCACGCCGGAGTGCGGGCCGGGATCGGCCGGTACGGGAGGCATGATCTGAGTCTCCTCCGCGTCGCCGCCCCAGTACACCGGAGGCTGCTGCGGGTGATCCGAACGGAGGCCGTGGTCACCCGGGACAGCGGCCGGCGCACCCTGGTGGGCGGCCCGGCCGCCCGGGTGGCCGGGGTGTCCCTGGGCGGGATGCCCCGGGCCGACGTGCCCCGGAACGGCGTGCCCCGGAACCGCGTGCCCCGGGACGGACTGGCCCTGGACCGGCGCCGGGTGCTCGCCGTACCCCGGCGTCGGCTGGGCCGACGGCCGGGGTGCCTGCGGCTGCGGCGCCGGGCGGTAGGGCTGGAACTGCTGGTCGGACGGGCCCCAGTAGCCAGGGGCGTCAGGGGCGTCGTTCATCAGACCTCGAGCAGCTCGGCTTCCTTGTGCTTCAGCAGCTCGTCGACCTGGGCCACGTACTTGGCCGTGGTGTCGTCGAGCTCCTTCTCGGCGCGGCGGCCGTCGTCCTCGCCGACCTCGCCGTCCTTCACCAGCTTGTCGATGGCGTCCTTGGCCTTGCGGCGCACCGAACGGATCGAAACCTTGGCGTCCTCGCCCTTGGTGCGGGCGATCTTGATGAACTCCCGGCGGCGCTCCTCGGTGAGCTCGGGCAGCACCACTCGGATGATGGAGCCGTCGTTCGACGGGTTGACGCCCAGGTCGGAGTCGCGGATGGCCTGCTCGATGGCCTTCAGCGCGGTCTTGTCGAACGGCGAGACGACCGCCATCCGGGGTTCCGGCACCGAGAACGAGGCCAGCTGGTTGATGGGAGTCACGGCGCCGTAGTACTCGGCGACGATCTTGGCGAACATCGCCGGGTGGGCACGGCCGGTGCGGATGGCCGCGAGGTCGTCCTTGGCGACGGAAACGGCCTTCTCCATCTTCTCCTCGGCCTCGAGGAGGGTCTCTTCGATCACTGTGGTCTCCCTGTCCGGTTCATCTGCTGTTGTCCCGACCGGTGTCGGCGTCGGGGCCGGTCGCGGCGGACGCCGTCCCGTACGGCTGGTTGCTGCTCAGGCCCGGACGGAATCCTGGCTGATGAGTGTGCCGATCTTCTCACTCTTCACCGCGCGCGCGATATTGCCCTCCGCCAGCAGTTCGAAGACCAGCATCGGGAGGTTGTTGTCCTTGCACAGCGTGATCGCGGTGAGGTCGGCGACCTTCAGGTCACGCGCGATGACCTCGGAGTACTCCAGCGCGTCGAACTTCACCGCGTCCGGGTTGGTCCGCGGGTCGGAGTCGTAGACGCCGTCCACGCCGTTCTTGCCCATCAGCAGGACGTCGGCGTGGATCTCCAGGGCGCGCTGGACGGCCGTGGTGTCGGTGGAGAAGTACGGCATGCCCATACCGGCACCGAAGATCACCACACGGCCCTTCTCCAGGTGCCGGACGGCCCGCAGCGGCAGGTACGGCTCGGCGACCTGGCCCATGGTGATCGCGGTCTGGACCCGGGTCTCGATGCCTTCCTTGACCAGGAAGTCCTGCAGCGCGAGGCAGTTCATGACGGTGCCGAGCATGCCCATGTAGTCCGAGCGGGCCCGGTCCATGCCACGGACCTGCAGCTCGGCACCCCGGAAGAAGTTGCCGCCACCGATGACCACCGCGACCTCGGTACCGGCGCGGACGACCGTGGCGATCTCCCGGGCGATCGCGTGCACGACGTCCGGGTCGACGCCGAGCCCGCCGCCACCGGCGAAGGCTTCACCGGACAGCTTCAGCAGCACCCGGCGGCGCGAGCCCGCCTTGGGGTCCTGCGCGGTCTCCTGCGTCTCCTGCATGGACTTCTCCTTTTTGCACCTGCTGGCTCACAGGCCTGGGTGTGCGGATACCCGGCCTGCGTGTACACGCGAGGAGGCCACTGCCGCGGGAACCGGTTCGGTGTCCTGCACGGCAATGGCCTCCTCGTCGTTCATGGTGCCGAAGCGGCCCGCCCATGGACGGTTGGCGCTGGGTGAGCCCGTTCGGCGTTCCGCCCGCCCTGGTCAGCGGGCGGGGGCGGTTCCCAGCCTAAAGGGGCCGGGGACCAGGTGGAACGTGGCTCAGGCGCCGACGCGGAAGCGGGCGAAGCGCTTGAGGGCGACGCCGTTCTCCTCGAGGACCTTGGCGACGGTCTTCTTGTTGTCCTTGGCGAAGGCCTGCTCCAGGACGGAGTTCTCCTTCACGAAGCCGGTGACGCGGCCCTCGACGATCTTCGGCAGGGCGGCCTCCGGCTTGCCCTCCTCGCGAGCGGTGGCCTCGGCGACGCGGCGCTCGTTCTCGAGGTCCTCGGCCGGGATGTCCTCGCGGGACAGGAACTTCGGCGCGAAGGCGGCGATGTGCTGCGCGACGTCCTTGGCGACCTCGGCGTTCTCCTTGTCCAGCTCGACCAGGACACCGACGGTCGGCGGCAGGTCGGGGCTGGTCTTGTGCAGGTAGACCGCGACGTAGCCGTCACCGTCGAACTGGGCGAAGCGACGGAAGACGATCTTCTCGCCCAGGCTCGCGTTGGCCTCGTCCACGAACTGCTGGACGGTCTTGCCGGCCTCGATCTCGGAAGCCAGGGCGGCGTCCAGGTCGGCCGGGGTGGTCTTGGCGACGTGGGCGGCGATCGCGTCGGCGACCTCGACGAACTTCTCGCCCTTGGCGACGAAGTCGGTCTCGCAGTTCAGCTCGACGAGGACGCCGGACTTCTTGTCCTCGGCGATCAGCGCGGCGACGGCGCCGTTGGAGGCGTCACGGCCCTCGCGCTTGGCAACGCCCTTCTGGCCCTTGATGCGCAGGAACTCGACGGCCTTCTCGACGTTGCCCTCGGCCTCGTCCAGGGCCTTCTTGCAGTCCATCATGCCGGCGCCGGTGAGCTCACGGAGCTTCTTGACGTCCGCGGCGGTGAAGTTCGCCATGGTGTGAATCTCTTCTCGCGTCTCGCGTGTCTGCGTGGGGTGGCGCCGGGACCGGTGGTTCGGTCCCGGCGCGGGAGAGAGGGGCACCTGCCGGCTTCGCACCGGCGGGTACCCCTCACCCTTGGTACGTCAGGCCTGCTCGGCCGGAGCCTCGGCGGCGGCCGGAGCCTCGGCGGCGGCGGGGGCCTCCTCGGCCTTCTTCTCGCCCTCGATGAGGTCCTTCTCCCAGTCGGCCAGCGGCTGGTCGGCGCCCGGCTCGGCCTTGGTGTCGCCCTTGGCGACACCGGCGCGGGCCTTCAGACCCTCGGCGACGGCGTCGGCGATCACGCGGGTCAGCAGGGTGACGGAGCGGATCGCGTCGTCGTTGCCCGGGATCTTGTAGTCGACCTCGTCCGGGTCACAGTTGGTGTCGAGGATGGCGACGACCGGGATGTTGAGCTTCCGGGCCTCGCCGACCGCGATGTGCTCCTTCTTGGTGTCCACGATCCAGACAGCGCTGGGAACGCGCTGCATGTCGCGGATACCGCCGAGGGTCTTCTCCAGCTTGTCGTGCTCGCGCTGGAGGACCAGGAGCTCCTTCTTGGTGAGGCCGGAGCCGGCCACGTCCGAGAAGTCCAGCTCGCCGAGCTCCTTCAGGCGCTGCAGGCGCTTGTAGACGGTCGAGAAGTTGGTCAGCATGCCGCCGAGCCAGCGCTGGTTCACGTAGGGCATGCCCACGCGGGTGGCCTGCTCGGCGATGGCCTCCTGGGCCTGCTTCTTCGTGCCGACGAAGAGGACGCTGCCGCCGTGGGCAACGGTCTCCTTGATGAACTCGAAGGCGCGGTCGATGTAGTTCAGCGACTGCAGGAGGTCGATGATGTAGATGCCGTTGCGCTCGGTGATGATGAAGCGCTTCATCTTCGGGTTCCAGCGGCGGGTCTGGTGACCGAAGTGGACGCCGCTCTCCAGCAGCTCCCGCATCGTGACGACGGCCATTGCCGTGCTCCTCAGGTGTTACGGCCCGGCTGTGGCGTTCCCGTGGGGTTTTCCCGTCGGGTGACCGCCTACGGCCGGGTCAGTCTCGGTTGTCCGTGGCGGCCAGGTGACAGCCACGCCTGACGCCCCGAACGTGCCGAGCCGCTCCACCCGCTCGGTCCGGGGACCGGTCGGGCTCGGCGGACCGAGCGGCACTCGCACCTGGCGGGGCTGCGGATGAACCGCGTCCGACCACCGGTGGCGGGGCGTGCGAAGTCGACCCGGCGGACCGGGTCGCGTGTGAAGTGTACGGGAAGCGCCGAGGGGCGAGCGACTTCACGAGCGGCGGAGGGCCTGCGGAGGGCCTTGGAGAAGTCCGGGAAACGGCTGCGACGGGCGGGCCCGCGGCGGCGGGAGGGCGGTGCGCACCGGATGCGCGTCGGCCGGGTGCCTGCCCACGATCCGGTGCCGGTATACCGCTTGTACACCGGATGGCGGCGTCCGTACACCCGCCGGAGGGACACCGGTCGGGGGCGGAGGCGGTTTGTCCACAGGAATCCGGAAGTGGGTGGTGTGAGGCCGGGGGCACGGCGAGCCTCGGAGCATGACTGGGCTCAGTGGGGTTCGAGGGGTGTTCGCCGCCTTCGCCGGGGTGGTGCTGGTGGTGACGACGGTGCTCGGGTTGTCCGGTGGCGCGGGGGCCGCGGCCGGCGCGACCGGGGACGGGCCCGAACGGGGTGCGGCGGCGCGGGCCTGGCCGGTGGGCGGGCCCGGTGGGGTGCTCCGACGGTTCGAACCGTCGGCGAAACCCTGGGCGGCCGGGCACCGGGGAGTGGACCTCGCCGCCGCGCCCGGGGCGGAGGTACGGGCGGCGGCCGCCGGGGTGGTCGTGTTCTCCGGCCTGGTGGCTGGGCGGCCGGTGGTGACCGTCGCCCACCCGGGCTCGGGGGCTCCCCCGCTCCGGACCACCTACCTGCCGGTCACCGGGACCGTCCCGGTCGGCACCCAGGTGACCGCCGGGCAGGTGGTCGGGCAGCTCGCCCCGGACGGACGACACTGCGGCGCGCGGGACTGCCTGCACTGGGGGCTGCTGCGCGGCGGCCGGTACCTCGATCCGCTGGCCCTGCTCGGCGCCGGCACGGCACGGCTACTGCCACTGGGCGGCGCGGGGCGGGTGGACGCCACGGGGTCGGTGGGCGGCACGGGGTCGAGCGGCCCTATCACGGGCGGTGGCCCTGTCACGGACGGCGGCTCAGGCGCGGGCGAGGCCGTGCAGCGCCAGGGCGACGGCGGCGTCGGCGATCGCCTCGGGGGTTTCGGGGGTCTCGGCCGGGCAGCCCGCGCGTTCGCCGGAGGCCGGCTGCTCGGCCCGGCGGACGGCTGCCTCCACGATCCCCTGCAGCAACGCCGCGGCGAGTCGGGGCTGCTCATGCCCGAGCTCCTCCAGCGCCTGGACGACCAGGCCGACGAGACGACCGTGCGCCGCCCGGATGCGCTCCCGCGCGGCCTCGTCGAGTTCCAGCGCGGAGATCGCCACGACCGCCCGGTGCCTCGGGTCGATGGCCAGCGCCAGCTGGCCCCGGACATACGCCTCGACCCGCTCGGCGGCGGTGTCGCAGCTCTCCATCCCGGCCTCGATCTCGGCCGCCCAGAGCGGGAAGTCCGCCTCGCAGAGTGCCTCGACCACGGCGGCGCGGGAGCGGAAGTACTCGTAGACCGAGGAACGCGCCAGTCCGGTGCGCGCCGCGAGCCCGGGGAAGGTCAGGGCCTCCATGCCGCCCTCGGTGAGCAGATTGCGGGCAGCGTCGAGGAGGGCTGCCCGCTGCAGCTGGCGATGCTCGGCCACCGTGGCCGCTCGGATCTTCGGCACGCACCCACTGTACGGAGCCGTACCCGCGACCGGTACGGCGCCGCGCATTCGGACGAGGTACCGGCCCGCCGGGCGGATCCGGTACGCGCTAACGGATGTCCGAGAGCTTGGCGCGAAGCTGGAGGACGGACTTGGTGTGGATCTGGCTCACCCGGCTCTCCGTCACCCCCAGTACCTGTCCGATCTCGGCGAGGGTGAGTCCCTCGTAGTAGTAGAGCGTCACCACGGTCTTCTCCCGCTCGGGGAGGGTGTTGACCGCCTGAGCCAGCAGTCTGCGCAGCTCGCGGTCCTCGGCCACCTCGACCGGGTCGTCCGCGCCGTGGTCCTCCAGGGTGTCCATCAGGCTCAGCCGGTCGCCGCCCTCACCCACCGGGTGCAGCAATTCGTCCAGGGCCACCACGTTGGCGAGCGACAGCTGGCTGAAGATCGCGTGCAGGTCCTCGATCGCGATGCCCATCTCGGCCGCGACCTCGGGCTCGTGCGGCGTCCGGCGCAGCCGGGCCTCCAGCGTCGCGTACGTCCGTTCGACGGCCTTCGCCTTCTGCCGCACCGAACGGGGGATCCAGTCCAGGGCGCGCAGTTCGTCGATGATCGCGCCGCGGATACGACTGATCGCGTAGGTCTCGAACTTGATGGCGCGGTCGATGTCGAACTTCTCGATCGCGTCGATCAGCCCGAAGACCCCGGAGGAGACGAAGTCGGCCTGCTCGACGTTGGAGGGCAGGCCGACCCCGACCCGGCCCGCGACGTACTTGACGAGCGGTGAGTAGTGCAGGATCAGCTGCTCGCGCAGCCGCTGATCGCCGGTCCCCTTGTAGGAGCGCCAGAGCTCTTCGAGCGCGTTGCGCCCCGGGGCGCCGGGCGGTGAGGTAACGCCGGGCGGTGAGGTAACGCCGGGCGGTGAGGTAACGCCGGGCGGTGAGGTAACGCCGGGTGGGGGGGTAGCGGCCGGTAGGGAGGTGCCGTCCGGGGTGGGGGCGCTGCCGGGCGGGCGAGGCGCGTGGTCGACGGTCGCGCCACCGGGCGCGCCCGCCCCACCGGCCGCCCCGCTGTCGTGGGTCGGCTCGGTACCGCGGGTCGCGTCCGCGGGTTGACCGGGCACCACCGTCGGCCGGCCGCCCTGGCGCGACAGGCCTCCCATCGTCCCCGCCGGCTTGGACGGGAACTCATTCGCAGGTCGCCGCTCGGTCCGCGGCCCTCCCGAGGACCGAGCGCCACCGGTCACTCTGTGTCCGGGAATGTGTGTGGGCATACGTTGGTCTGCGCCGTTCTGCCGAGTCATGTGCTGATAGGGAAGGCAGGTGGAGCGTAGCGTGACCAACTCACTGCAAAGCGCTACCGCCACCCGGTCGTCCCTCGATCCGGTGGCGTCCACTCACCGGATCCGGCCATACGAGCGGAAGAACCGGATCAGCAGGTCAGCCGGGCCGTCCCGGCGCGCCCTCCCCGGGCGCACTCGTGTTCCCCCCTTCTCATGGTCACCTCCTTCTCCGCACCATGCGCCAGTGCGCACCGTGCCGCTCCACATAGCCGAGCGAGACCAATTCGTAGAGCCGCTGCAGGACTTCATCGGGCGAGAGACCGGACTGACGGGCCAGTCGCTCGACCGGGGCGCCCTCCGCCGCGGCCGGGACGGCCTCCAGTACCCGGGCCACCGCCGGCTCCAGTAGGTCCCGGGGCAGTACCGGCCCGCTGCGCTGCGGCGCCAGGTCGTCCCCGATCGCCCCGATCAGCTCGGTGATCTCGGCCGCGTCGGTCACCAGCGTGGCGCTGCCGCTGCGAATCAAGGCGTGCACCCCGGCGGAGAGCTCCGAGGTGACCGGGCCGGCGACGCCCATGGTGTGGCGGTTGAGGTCCCGCGCCCGTCTGGCCGTGCTCAGGGCTCCGCTGCGCATGGCCGCCTCGACCACCACGGTGCCCCGGGTGAGCGCCGCGATGACCCGGTTGCGGAGCACGAAGCGGAAGCGGTTCGGGTGCTCCCCGGGCGGGAGTTCGCTGACCAGCAGCCCCTGAACGCCGATCCGCCGGATCAGTTCGGCATTCCCCTTCGGGTAGGCGACGTCGACCCCGCAGGCGAGCACACCGACGGTCATCCCGCCGACGGCGAGCGCCCCTCGGTGGGCGGCCGCGTCGATCCCGTAGGCGGCACCGGAGACCACCACCCAGCCGCGCTCGGCCAGTTGGGCCGACAACTCCCCGGCGACATGAGCGCCGTAGGCCGTGCAGGCCCGGGAGCCCACCATCGCCACCGAGCGCAGGGCGAGCAACCGGAGTGAAGCGGTGCCGGTGGTCCACAGCCCGATCGGGCGTCCGTCACCCAGGTCGTCCAGTTGGCTGGGCCATTCCGTGTCCCCCGGAATGATGAAGCGTCCACCGACTGCTCGTACCCGTTTCAGGTCGTCCGCCGGGTCGAGACCCGGGAACCGCGCCTGGTAGGCGGCGAGCCGGGCGGCGTCCAGCCCGGGGTGCTCGGGGACGGTCCCCGCCCGGATCGCCCGGACCACCTCCACGGCGGGGAGTTGTCTGAGCCAGCGTCCGACCACCGCGTCACCCGGTTCGCTGAGCCGGTTCAGCAGGACGCGGGCGAGGCGCTCCGGATCGGGTGCGGCCGCGGTGGCGGGCTCGGCTGCGGTGTTGGGCCCAGCCGTTCGCGGTGTTTGAGGGTTCCTCAACAGCCGGCTCATGCCGCGTCCTCCTCGCTCGCCGGGGGTTGTTCCCGCACCGGCGGCCAGTCGTCGTCCGGGCCGCTGCGACGCTGGGCCGGGATGCCCCCGAGCTGGCCGAAGGGACGATTGTTCAGCGGCAACCCCTGCTCCACCCCGGTGCGCATGACCAGGGCGGTGCGCACGTCCCGCTGGTCCGGCCGGTCGCGGCCGGCCAGATCGGCGACCGTCCAGGCGACCCGGAGCACCCGGTCCAGGCCGCGGGCGGTCAGCAGTCCGCGCTCCAGCTGGCGCGCGGCGTCGTTGAGTGCGCCGGACGCGAGCTGCCAGCGGGTGCGCAGTTCATGGCCCGGCACCTCCGCGTTGGTCCGCCAGGGGGTGTGCTCCAGCCGGGCCGCCGCCCGCTCCCGCGCGGCCAGCACCCGGGCCGCGACGGTCTCGGTGCTCTCCGCCGTGGCGTCCCGCTCCATCAGCTCGACCCTGGTCACCGGGGCGACCTGGACCTGGAGGTCGACCCGGTCCAACAGCGGCCCGGAGAGCCGCCCCTGGTACCGGCTGACCATCGCGGGCGTGCACTCGCAGCCCTCGCCCCGCCGTGAGTACCGGCCGCACGGGCAGGGGTTGGCGGCCAGGCAGAGCAGGAACCGGGCCGGGAGCCGGAGGGACCCGGCCGAGCGGGCGATCACCACCTCGCCCGACTCCAGCGGCTGCCGCAGCGCGTCGAGCACCCGCACCGGGAACTCCGGCGCCTCGTCGAGGAAGAGCACCCCACGGTGGGCCAGCGAGACCGCACCCGGTCTCGGCAGTCCGCTGCCGCCGCCGACGATCGCGGGCATCGTGGTGGAGTGGTGCGGGGCGCAGTAGGGCGCGGTGTCGATCAGCGGGCGCCCGGCCGGGAGCAGGCCCGCCACCGAGTGGACGGCGGTGACCTCCAGCGCCTCCTTCTGGGTCAGCGGCGG
Source organism: Kitasatospora sp. NPDC004669 (assembly GCF_040609455.1). NCBI lineage: Bacteria > Bacillati > Actinomycetota > Actinomycetes > Kitasatosporales > Streptomycetaceae > Kitasatospora > Kitasatospora sp. NPDC004669. The sequence continues at coordinate 47,938 of NZ_JBEXKB010000048.1, read as the reverse complement.
AAGCAGCGAGGGCAGCCGCTCGGCCAGCATCGTCTTGCCCGCGCCCGGTGGGCCCTTCAAGTAGAGGTGGTGTCCTCCGGCGGCGGCGATCTCCAGCGCCCGCCGGGCCTCGTACTGTCCGGCCACGTCGGCCATGTCGAGCCGGAGCGCCCGGTCGTCGGGCAGGCCCCGCACGCCGGCGCTGGGCAGCATCAGGCCCGCCATCAGCGGATCCGGCCGGCCGCCGATCGGGTCGGGCGGCTCCTCCGGCGCCGTCGCCCCGGTCAGGATGGCGACCAGTTGGCGCAGGCTGCGCACGCCGATCACCGTCACCCCGGGGACGAGCGAGGCCTCGGGCACGGTCTGCTCGGCGACCACGACCCGCACGTACCCGGCGTCGGCGGCGGCCAGCACCGACGGCAGCACCCCGCGGACCGGCCGCACCCCGCCGTCCAGCCCCAGTTCCCCGATGAGCAGCAGGTCGGCGATGGAGGACGGGTCGAGCCGCTCGGCCGCGGCCAGCACGGCACAGGCCACCGCAAGGTCGAAGCCGCTGCCGCTCTTGGGCACCGAGGCGGGGCTGAGGCCGACGGTCAGCTTGCGCTGCGGCCAGGCTTCCCCGCTGTTGCAGACCGCGGCGCGGACGCGGTCGCGGGCCTCGGTGAGTGCCTTGTCGGGCAGGCCGACCAGGGTGAACGCGGCCACCCCGGGCTCCAGATCGGCCTGGACTTCGACGATCACTCCGTCGACCCCGACCAGCGCGACGGAACAGGTCCGGGCGAAGGCCATGTCAGACCACCCCCCGCAGGTGGTCGACCAGGGCCGCACCCCGCGCCCGGTTGACCACTGCCACCAGGTCGATCCGCACCCCACCCGGAGGAGCGGGCGGCCATTGCGGATCGGCCGGCCCGGGGTCGTACCCGGGCCCGGCGAGCCGGACGAAGTGGCCGGGCCAGCGTTCGGCCATCCAGCGCTCGGCCAGGCGTTGCAGTCGGGCGGCCTTGGCCCGGTCGATGGCCTCGCTGGGTTGTTGGAAGCCCCGCTCGGAGCGGGTCTTCACCTCGCAGACCGCGACGGTGTCGCCGTCGAGGGCGACGATGTCCAGCTCGCCCTCGGCACAGCGCCAGTTGCGGTCCAGGATGCGGAGCCCGGCCTCCGTGAGGCGGCGGGCGGCGACCCGCTCGCCGTAGCGGCCGAGCCCGTTCCTGGTGCCGCGGTCCGGGCGCTTCCCGGTGTCCGCCCCGGCTGCGGCCGTGTTCGGTACGGCCTGGTCCTGCACGATGGTGTTCTGCATGGTGACCACCTCCGCCGAGGAGGCTGCACCACCGTGCGCGACGAAGCCGGGAAATTCCGGTTCCCTGTGGATAACCCGGACCTGTGGATAACTTTTGTCACCCGCAGGGGTGAGAAGCCCCCGTCGCGCGAAATTCGGCTGGACAACGCGGGACGGAGTCGTCCAACGTCAGTTCCCGAAGCCGGACTCGTCCGAGGGAAGCTCCAGGTCGCTCTTCGCGAGTTCCTCGATGTTCACGTCCTTGAAGGTCAGCACCCGGACCTTGCGGACGAACCGGGCCGGCCGGTACATGTCCCAGACCCACGCATCCGCCATCGACACCTCGAAGAACACCTCGCCCTGGACCGAGTGCACCTGCAGCTCGTAGTCATTGGTGAGGTAGAACCGTCGCTCGGTCTCGATCACGTACTTGAACAGGCCGACGACGTCCCGGTACTCCCGGTAGAGCTTGAGCTCCATCTCGGTCTCGTACTTCTCGAGATCTTCGGCACTCATCCAGGCGTCCCCTCAACTTGTCACGTCCATCCATTGTGGACCACCGCACCCACGCTCAGAGCCGTACCGGATCGACCGGCGGGCCCTCTGCCAGCAGCCGCCCGAGGAAGTCCGCCAGCCCGGCCGGATAGACCGTCTCGGCGGTCCCCCGCAGTTCCTCGACCGTCCACCAGCGCGCCGCGAGCAGCTGGGCGTGTTCCTCCTCGCCCATGCCCGAGTGGTCCAGACCCGTCTCCGTGGTCCGGGCCAAGTGGAACCACTGCTCCTGCTCGTAGCGCTGTCCCTGAAAGGAGAACGACACCGTGCCGTACGCCACCAAGGGCCCCAGGTCCACACCCCGCAAGCCGGTCTCCTCCGCGAGCTCCCGCTCGGCGGCCTCGCGCACGTCCTCCCCCGGCTCCAAGCCGCCCCCGGGCGTGAACCACCACGTCTCCCCGGGCACGGTCGGATCGGCGCCCAGGAAAAGGAGGATGCGGTCCAGCCCGTCCAGCAGCAGGATCCGCGCCGCCCTGCGACGCTGTGCTGTCATGGCAGCGCTCCACGCTCCTTCCGTACGCATCGGTGGCGCTACCGATCCTGCCACCCGACGCGTCCGTCCGGGGCGATGTTCCGCAGAGCGGCCCGGTCGGCGACGGCCACGCTCAGGAGCTGCGCCCCCGGCGAAGCCGGCGGGCCAAGCCCGCCACCCCGCCCACCGCCGAGGTCACGACGATCAGCGCCGCGCCCGCGACGCTGGCGTAGGCGGCCGGCTCCAGCGGCCCGGGCTCGCCGGCCTTCGGGCCCGCGAAGGAGTCGAAGGCCGTGGTGCGGTCGAGCACGCCCATCCGGCCGAAGGGCTGAAGGGTGGCCTCGACCCTGGCCTCGACCGCGGCGGCCGGGACGGTCCCGCCGTCCACCTGCAGGTGGGTGCGGGAGTCGAGCGAGCCGAGCCGGTTGTCGCCGAGCAGGAACAGCCGCCCCTGCGGCACCGTCACGCTGAACGACTCGCCCTGGCGGCCCTGGGTCGCGAGGTACGGCTCGTCCACCGGCTGCCCGTTCACCGTCAGCCGCTGGTCACTGCCGGTGGTGGCGACGGTGTCCCCGCCGACCGCGACCACCCGCTTGACCATGAGCTCCCCGCCCCATGCCTGGTCGCGGAAGACCACCACGTCGCCCCGACCGATGTCGCCGCCGCCGACCTTGCGGGCGAGCACGGTGTCCCCGGCCTGGAGCGTCGGGTGCATCGAGGCGGTGGGGATCTTGTACGGCCGGTAGTCGACCGCGATGAGGGCGAAGCCGCCGATCATCAGCACCAGCCCGAGCGCGAGCGCGATGCCCTGCAATACCGCGGCGGGCCCGCGACGGGATCGGGCGGGGGGCACGGCCGGTCGGTCGGCCGACTGTTCCACGACACTGCTCATCGACACCGTCCACCTCTGGCCGACCGGAGAACACCACTGGCACGCCGGTGGCTCGAGCGCAAACGCCGACGGGCCGTGGCACGTCCGAGCAGATTACTCGTCGGTACCGCGGCCCGCACAAGAGCTGGGGAAGACCCGGTGGAGCTCAGGACTCCTTCCGGCGGTCCGCCCGGGCCCGCGCCCGGCGCACCAGCGGAAGCAGGGCGACGGCACCCACCGCACCGGCCACAGGAGGCTCCATCGGCAAGGCCCCCGTCAGACCCTCCTGGTCGAAGGTGTCCGGCACCGGCAGCGTGGACCAGTGGGAGACCGGCCAGGCCACCACGAAGGCACGCCCGATGACGTTGTCCACCGGCACGGCTCCGCCACCCGGCTGGTCCATGTGGAAGCGGGAGTCCAGCGAGTCGGCGCGATGGTCGCCCATCACCCAGATGCGGCCGTCCGGCACCTTCAGCGGGCCGAAGGGCTGCGTCCCGCAGGGGGTGTTGCCCGGGTAGATGTACGGCTCGTCGAGCGCGACGCCGTTGACCTTGACCGGCCCGTCGCCCTTGCACTCGACGGTGTCCCCGCCGACCGCGATGACCCGCTTGATCAGGTCCTTCTCGTTGGCGGAGGGCATCAGGCCGACGAAACTGAGCACGTCCTGGACACCGCGGACGAAGGAGTTGCCGCTCTGCTGGGTCGGCTCGTCGTTCAGCCAGCCGCCCGGGTCGTGGAACACCACGACCTCACCGCGCTCGGGCTCGGCCCCGAACCAAGGGGTCAGCTTGTCCACCAGGACGCGGTCGCCGACCTGCAGCGTGTTCTGCATCGACTCCGACGGAATGGAGAACGCCTGGACGAAGAAGGTCTTGATCACCAGCGCGAGGATCAGCGCGATGCCGATCAGGATCGGCAGCTCCTTCAGGAAGGAGCGCTGCTTGTGCGGCTTGGCCGGAGCCTCCGACTCCGACTCGTCCGCCGGCTCGCTCCCCGACCGCGGGGGCTCCGAGGAGCCCTCCGCCCCGGTGCCGTGCTCATCGGCGGTCTGGGCGGTCGCGTCATCGACCGCGGCCGAAGGCATCGAGGAATCGGCGGACCGGGTCACCCGGCCGCCGCCCGAGCCCTCGGGGTCCCCGGCGCCCGAGCGGGCGCCGATCACCAAATCCCCCACAACGTCTCCTCCCTGCTGTGCGGACGCCCGCGCGCCCGCGCTCAGAGTGCCGCACAGCGGGCACCACGCTCGCCGCGACCATGAACGCATCAGGGCTGCCCACAACGGGCTCCCCTGACACCAACACGGCCTCGACGCACAGCCGGGACCACTCCCGGCCGCACCTGCACTTCTCTATCACTCCAGGGCATCCGGCTCGCGGTTCCACACGCGCGGTCCGGCCGTTCAACCGCCGGAGCGGCTCACTCGGGAGGCCGCCCCGGCCGGCGAACGACGAGCGGAAGGATGCCCAACACACCCATAACGAGCGGAGGTTCCATGGGAACCGGTCCAACGCCCATCGATTTCGGCGTAGTTCCGCCGGGCTGCGAAGCCCCGGCAAGAGAGGAGAGTGAACTCGGCTCATCGAGTTGATGGAAGCGGTCCAGCGGCCAGGCGATCACGAACGCGCGACCGATCACACCGCTCAGCGGGATGGTCCCCTGTCCTGGATTGCCCATGTGGAAACGGGAGTCGGCGGAGACGTCCCGGTGATCGCCCATGACCCACAGGCGCCCCTTCGGCACCGTCACCTTGAAGGGCTGCCGGGACGGCGGGTTGCCCGCCGCGAGGTACGACTCCGCCACCGGACGGCCGTCGACGCTGAGACGTCCCTGCGCGTCGCAGCACTCGACGGTGTCCCCGCCGACGCCGATCACGCGCTTGATCAGGTCCTGCTCGTCGTCGGACGGCAACAGCCCGACGAAGGTGAGCACGTGTTTGGCCGCGCCCAGCACCGGACCGTCGTAGGACGGCTTGCGATCGTTCTCCAGCCAGCCACCCGGGTCCTTGAACACCACGACATCGCCGCGCTGCGGCTCACTGCCGAACCAGGGGGTCAACTTGTCCACCAGCACCCGGTCCCCGACCTGGATGGTCTGCTCCATCGAGCCCGAGGGGATCACGAACACCTGGATCAGGAAGGTCTTCATCACCAGCGCCACCAGCAGCGCCACCAGGATGATCAGCGGGAACTCGCGCAGCAGCGAGCGCTTGCGCCGACGGGCCGCGCGCCGGGCGGTGCGACGGCGCTCGGCGCGACCGCGGACCGACGGCGCCGAATCGGGCCCGACGCCGCCCGGACCACCGTCATCCGGCTCCGGAGCCGGGCGGTCGGCGACCCGCCCCCTACCTCTGGTCCCCATGACCACCCGTCCCCGCGATCGTGGCGAAGGCCGTGGGCCGGTCCAGGACGGCCCAGCGGGAGAACGGGTAGACCACCCAGTCCGCCCGGCCGATCACCTTGTCCTCGGGCACGAAGCCGCCGCCGGGCTCGCCGAGGTGGTCGCGGGTGTCCCGGGAGGCGCTCCGGTGGTCACCCAGCACGAACAGCTTGCCGGTCGGCACCACGATGTCGAAGGCCACGTTCGACGGCTCGTCACCCGGGGCCAGGTAGGAGCTCTCGTCCACCGGCACGCCGTTGACGGTGATCGGCTTGTCCGGGCCGGTGCTGGTCACCCGGTCCCCGCCGACGCCGATCACGCGCTTGACGTAGACCGTGTTCCCGGCCGGGGCCAGCCCGAGGTCCCGGCCGATCGAACGAACGTTGTCCCAGAAGCCCGGCTGCTCGGCCGACTCGGGCAGGAAGGAGCCCGTCCCGTCGAAGACCACGACATCGCCCCGCTGGGGGTGGCCGCCAAAGGCGTAGGCGAGCTGGTTGGCGATCAGCCGGTCGCCAGGCCGCAGGGTGTCCTCCATCGAACCGGAGGGCACCGTGAACGGACGCGCGACGAAGGCGTTCACCAGGAGCAGGGCCGCCAGGCAGATCCCGACCAACAGCAACAGGTCCCGCGACCGCGAGCGCCCGGACTCCTCGTCCGACTCCTCGCCCGGCTGGGCACCCTCGGGCTGCTTCTCGCTCTCGCCCGGCTCCGCGGCCTCACACACCCCCGCACCTGCCGCATCCCGGTCGCGCTCCGACCCTCGGCCGCGCTCCCGCACGGCCGCGCCCTCGGCGAGGGCCCCGGCACCGGAATCGGCGCCGGCACCAGGAGCCGCCGCAGAACCGTCCCGCGGAACCGTCCCGGAAACGACCGCGGACCGCGACAGCGAGTCCGCACCGATGGGTGCGGGACTGCCGTCGCGGTCCGCGGGTGGTTCGTGCGTGCTCATCGGGGGCTGAGCTTACCTTGCGGCAGCCCGGCCCTTCAGAGCGCTCCGATCCCCCGGCGTGGCCGGGGGCCGGTGGATCAGCGGTCGCGCTTCTCCTTGATCTTCGCGGCCTTGCCGCGGAGGTCACGCAGGTAGTACAGCTTGGCGCGGCGAACCGCACCGCGGGTCACGACCTCGATCTTCTCGACGACCGGGGTGTGCACCGGGAAGGTGCGCTCCACGCCGACGTTGAAGCTGACCTTGCGAACGGTGAAGGTCTCACCGACGCCGGCGCCGTGACGACGGATGACGACGCCCTGGAAGACCTGGACACGGGAGCGGTTGCCCTCGATGACCCGGACGTGGACCTTCAGGGTGTCACCGGCGCGGAAGGCCGGGATGTCGGTGCGCAGCGAGGCCGCGTCGACAGCAGCGAGCTTGTTGCTCATGTTGCTCTCCATCGCAGGCGCCACGGGCCGCCCACGGAAGTTCGTCACAATGGGGTCTGCTGCGGGCCGCGTCGGCTGACGGCGATCCCCCCGTGGCGGGGGCGCCGGTCCACGTGCCCCCTACGGGAGGGGGCCGGCGACAGACAGCAGCGGCCTATTGTTCCACACCACCGGCCACGGACCGAAATCGGCCGAGCTCCTCGTCCCAGGCCAGACCCAGGACGCTGAGCGCCTGCCGGTCCTTCTTGTCGAAGGCGCCGTACTGCCAGCGCTCGACCAGGTCGGGCCGGTTGGCCAGGGTGCGGGCGAAGGCCTGCTCCCGCCGCCAGCGGGCGATCTTGCCGTGGTTGCCGCTAAGCAGCACGTCCGGCACGGTCCGGCCGCGCCACTCGGCGGGCTTGGTGAAGACCGGGCCCTCCAGCAGGTCGGCCATCGCGCCGGGAGCGAAGGAGTCGTCCCGGTGGGACTCGGCGTTGCCGAGCACGCCGGGCAGCAGCCGGGCGATCGCCTCGACCATCACCAGCACCGCGACCTCGCCGCCGGCCAACACGTAGTCGCCGATCGAGGCCTCGACCACCGGCATCCGGGTGGCCGCCTCCTCGATCACCCGGCGGTCGATGCCCTCGTACCGCGCGGGGGTGAACGCCAGCCAGGGACGGCCGGCCAGCTCCTGGGCGAGCTCCTGGGTGAACGGGCGCCCGCTGGGGGTGGGCACGACCAGCGTGGGCACCTCGCCCTCGGGGCCGCCGGCCACCACCGCGTCCAGCGCCTCGCCCCACGGCTCGGGCTTCATCACCATGCCGGGGCCGCCGCCGTACGGGCTGTCGTCCACCGTGCGGTGTACGTCGTAGGTCCACTCACGCAGGTCGTGGACGTGCACGTCCAGCTGGCCGCGGGCGCGGGCCTTGCCGACCAGCGAGATGTTCAGCGGCTCCAGGTACTCGGGGAAGATCGTGACGACGTCGATCCGCATCCCGGACTGGACACCCGACGCGGCACCCTGCCCGGCGTCCTGTCCAGCACCCTGGGGGGTCTGCTCGACGGTCACTCCGACTCCCCCGACCGCTCCGACTCGCCGGACCGCCCCGACTCGGCGGACGCAGCGGACTCGCCGGACGCAGCGGACTCGTCGGACGCAGCGGACTCGTCGGACTCGCCCGACGCCTCCGGCTCCGCCGCCGCCCGACCGGCGACCTCGGCCTGCTCGGGGTCGATCAGCCCGGCCGGCGGGGTGATCACGGCCCGCTGGTTCTCCAGGTCGATCGTCGGCACGATCTGGCTGACGAAGGGCACGAGCACCTCCGTCCCGTCGGCCTTCTTCACCGTGAGCAGGTCCTGGTACGGCAGGTGGACCACCTCGGTCAGCTCGCCGACCGGGGTGCCGTCGAGCAGCACCACGTCGAGGCCGATCAGCTGGTGGTCGTAGTACTCCTCCGGGTCGTCGGGCCGCTCTTCCGGGTCGACCTCGGAGATGAGCAGGGTGCCCCGCAGCGCCTCCGCCGCGTTGCGGTCCTTGACGCCGGCGAAGCGCAGCAGCAGTCGGCCGCTGTGCACCCGGCCGGACTCGACGGTCAGCGGTCCGGCCGAGGCCGGGTCGGTGAGCAGGACGGCACCGGGTCCGAGCCGGAGTTCCGGCTCGTCGGTGCGGACCTCGACACTGACGTCCCCCCTGATGCCGTGGGCGCGGCCGATCTTGCCGACGACGAGCTGCACGGTGATCGTTCTCCTGGAGTTGCTGAGCAAGAAGGCAGAGACAGGTAAGCAGAGACAGCTAGCAAAAAAGACCGACCGGGACGACATGCGTCCCGGTCGGCCTCAAGCCCGACGGCTGAACGAGCAGCTGCGTCAGCGAATGTTGTCCACGTCGACCAGGTCGACCCGGACGTTGCGACCGCCGAGGGCGCCGACCACGGTGCGCAGAGCGCGCGCCGTGCGGCCGCCCCGGCCGATCACCTTGCCGAGGTCATCAGGGTGCACTCGCACCTCGATGGTGTTGCCCCGACGCAGGTTGCGCGAGCGCACCTGCACCTCGTCGGGGTGCTCGACGATGCCCTTCACCAAGTGGTCGAGGGCGTCCTCGATCACGATCAGGCCTCGGCGGCGGCGTCGGCCTCAGCCTCGGCCTTGTCCGACTTCTTGGCCTTCGGGGTGATGGCGACACCGGTGGTGGCGTCCTCGAAGCCGGCGACGGCCTTGGCGAACAGGTGCGAGAAGTCCTCGACCTTCGGCTCGGCGACCTTCAGCGGCGCCGGAGCCGGCAGGCCCTTGAACTTCTGCCAGTCGCCGGTCAGCTTCAGGATGGCGAGCACCGGCTCGGTCGGCTGGGCGCCGACGGACAGCCAGTACTGGGCGCGGTCGCTGTCGACCTCGATCTTCGAGGGGTTGTAGGTCGGCTGGTAGATGCCGATCTCCTCGATCGCGCGACCGTCACGCTTGGTGCGGGCGTCGGCGACGACGATGCGGTAGTGCGGGGAGCGAATCTTGCCGAGACGCTTCAGCTTGATCTTGACTGCCACGGGAGTGGATTCTCCTGGTGTTGACGTGGGTGAGCGTCCTCGCCGTCCGCGTGGGGTTGCGGGGCGGGGCGTTCAAGGGACACGCCAGCCGTAGGAGAGAGGGGTCCTGCCCGGCTGCCGAGTACTCAGCTGTCCATTCTGCCATACCGGCGCGAACGGTCTTGACCCGCCCTCCGCGGACGCAGCCGCTCAGGCCGCCCCGAACGGAACCTCCCGGGGACCACTCGGGGACCCCTCCGGGGACCACTGGGGCTCACGACAGAGCCGCTCCAGGACCCGGAACACAAGGGTTCAGGGCTCGACCGGGAGCCCCCGCTCCCGGTCAGCCCACAAACTCACCGACTCCGAACGTCCGATCGCCCCGGCGCACCGACTGCCCGCACAGTCGCCCACCGGTCCCGACCGCCCGGTTATGCGATCTTGAACGGCTGCTGGCACGCGCCGCAGACGATGGACGCCTGCGCCAGTACGGACGGCACGACCCGGACGTTGCGCCCGCAGCCGCAGACCGCCTTGACCCGGACGCCGCCGCCGGAGGAACCGTGCCGGGCGGCCGGGCCGCGGAAGGCGCGGGTCGCGCCGTCGCCGGCCACCGCCTCCTGGTGCGCGCCGAGGGCGCGGTCCAGGCGCTCGATGGTCTCCGCGTAGCGCTCCTGCGTCTCCTTGAGCATGGTCACCTGGGAGAAGCCGCTGCTCGCGTGCGGCTCGACCGGGTGCGCCAGGCCCAGCTCGGAGGCCAGCATCAGGAAGCGTCGGTTGTGGTAGCGGCCGGCGCGCGAGGTGTCCCGGATGTCCCGGGCCGCGGCCAGACCGTGGGCAGCCTCGTGGAGGAGCCGCTCGAAACCGAGCCGCGTGCCACAGGCCGAGGAGGACTCGCCGATCAGGGCCTCGGGCGAGGCCAGGTCCGGGAGGTCCTGGTGGTGGGCCTGGATGTCGCTCCAGGCGGCGGCCAGTTCGGCCGCGAGGACGAGGGGCTGTGTCGTGCTCACGCTAGACCAACGATGCAGAGCGAGCCGATGTTCCGCATGTTCCCGTTCTCCAGGAATTCCCAGGGAACTCCCAGGAATGCGCGACTGTGCGCGAATTGCGTGTTCCGGATCTGACGCAAGACCAACCCCCTGCCGGTTTCGGCCCGTCGCAGAGTCGGCGGGCCTCGTGAATTCCGTCCGAGGGGCGGGCTGTCGCCCCAGGACGTACGGCCCGTGAACCCGTCGAAGTTGACAGGGCCACGGGCCGTACACCGTACCGCTATTCCGTTAATACCGGCAGTTGACCGGTGAGTAGGATGTCGGGTGCCGGTAGTCGCCCGGGAGAGTTACCGGATTCTTACCCATCCGCATTCCGGGCAAATGTCGCCGACAGCGGTCATTACCTGCAGGTAACAGGCTTCAGTACGCACGCGCGACGATCGCGATATTGCCGTCCTGGTCGTCCGTCTCCGGCACCGAACCATCGGCCGCGACGATGCAGCGGACCGTGACGCCCTGCTCGGCCAGCTTGGCCTCGCCCTCCGGGCCGAGGTCGGCCCAGGAGATCCGGCCCCAGCCGGTCGCGGCGGCCTCGACGGCCTCGTCGAGGGTCTTGACATCGACGGTGCGGGCCTCGCGGCGCTCGCGGGACTGGCGCAGCAGCAGCGCCTGGTCCTCCTCCAGGATGCCCGGCAGCAGCGCGGCCAGGGCGTCGATGGAGACCGGCTCCTTGCCGCCCGGGATGCGGCGGGCCAGCATCGCGGTGCCGTTCTCGAGGTCGCGCGGGCCGACCTCGATGCGCAGCGGAACGCCCTTGAGCTCCCAGTCGACGGCGCGGCGGCCGAACGGGGTGTCGGTGCGGTCGTCGACGACGGTCCGGATGCCGACCGCCTCCAGCGCGGCGCCGATCTCGCGGACCTTGGCGATGACGGCGTCGTCGCCCTTGATGGCCAGCACGACGGCCTGGACCGCGGCCAGACGCGGGGGCACCCGCAGGCCGTTGTCGTCGCCGTGGGACATGATCAGACCGCCGACCATGCGGGTCGAGACGCCCCAGGAGGTCTGCCAGACGTGCTCGCGCTCGGCGCCCTGCAGCTGGTAGGTGGTGTTGAACGCCTTGGCGAAGTTCTGGCCCAGCTCGTGGCTGGTGCCCATCTGCAGCGCCTTGCCGTCGCCCATCATGCCCTCGAGGGTGAGGGTGTTGATGGCGCCGGCGAAGCGCTCCTTGGCGGTCTTGCGGCCGAGCACGACGTCGATGCCGAGCACGTTGGTCATGAAGTCGCCGTAGACCTGGGTGTGGATCATCGACGCGTAGTCGCGGGCGTCCTCGTACGTGGCGTGGGCGGTGTGGCCCTCCTGCCAGAGGAACTCGGTGGTGCGCAGGAAGACGCGCGGGCGCAGCTCCCAACGGACCACGTTGGCCCACTGGTTGATCAGCAGCGGCAGGTCGCGGTGGCTCTGCACCCACTTCGAGAAGTACTCGTTGATGATCGTCTCGGAGGTCGGCCGAACGACGACCGGCTCCTCCAGCTGCTTGCCGCCGCCGTGGGTGACCACCGCGAGCTCGGGCGCGAAGCCCTCGACGTGCTCGGCCTCCTTGGTCAGGTAGGACTGCGGGATGAACATCGGGAAGTAGGCGTTCTGCGCGCCCGCCTTCTTGATGCGCGCGTCCATCTCCTGCTGCATCCGCTCCCACAGGCCGTAGCCGTACGGTCGGATGACCATGGTGCCGCGCACCGGACCGTTGTCGGCCAGCTCGGCCTTGTTGATGAGGTCCTGGTACCAGCGGGGGAAGTCTTCCGCCTGAGGGGTGAGAACGGGTGCCTTAGCCATGGGCGGAATGGTACGGGGACGGGGCCCCCGGTTTCGAATCGGTATCACACCCCCGGCCGTTGGACGGCGGCCCGCGGTCGGCCGCAGGGGGCGCACGACCGCGACACGCGCGCACCACCCTGCACCCCTCTGGACGCCGGGCCCGACCCGCTGTTCGCTGGAGTGGGGCGGGACTTTGGGGGAGCCGTAGCAGCACACCGAAGGACCGGATGGGAGGCCGCGATGGCTTCAGCTCGGACGACCGGCACAACCGTACGACCAGCGGGCGCACGACCGCACCACCCGCAGCCCGGAGCCGCCGCGCCCGCGCGGGCGCGCGACTGGGCGGAGATCCAGGAACGCATGCTGGTACCGCTCTACGAGGCGGTGTACGACCGCCTGGAGGTCGGCCCGGCGAGCAGCGTGCTGGGACTGGGCTGCCGGTCCGGACTGGCCCTGCTGCTCGCGGCCGGACGGGGCGCCCAGGTCGCCGGACAGGAGCCGCGGGACGAGCTGCGCGAACTGGCCCGCGACCGCCGGCTGCGGGTGTGCGCCGGGTCCCGGCCGACCGCCGCCGTCCCCCGCTCGGCCCATTCGCTGGTGACCGTTTTCGAGCAGTTGCCCGGCGCCACCGCGCCTGGCCCGGTGGTCGCCGAGGCGGCCCGGCTCACCCTCCCCGGCGGGCACGTGGTGCTCGCCGCCTGGGGCCCGCCGGAGCGCTGCCAGAGCGCCCCGGTACTGGACGTGGCACGCCGGATGGCGGGCCGGACCACCGCGCGCGACCCGTTCGAGCTGAGCGCGCCCGGCGCGCTGGAGGACCTGCTCGCCCCGGCCGGCCTGCGCCCGGCCGGCAGCGGCCGGGTGAGCTGCCCGTTCGCCTACCCGGACCTCGACAGCGCGGTCCGCGGCCTGCTCTCCACCGGGCTGTTCGAGGCGGCCGAGGAGTTCTCCGGCGCCTCCCTGGTGGCCAAGGAGCTGGAGGAGGCAATGCAGCCGTACCTGCGCCCGGACGGCACGGTCCGGATGGAGAACGTCTTCCGCTACCTGGTCGCCGAACGGCCCCGGTAGCGGGCCGGTAGCGAGTCAAGCGGGTCATCTGACGACCGCGAGCAGGAACGAGCGGAAGCGGAACCGAGCGGAGACAGAAGCCGGACGAAAGGAACCGGACGAAAGAAACCGGGGGCGCCCGCCATCACGGCGAGCGCCCCCGGTCAGCGACTTCACGCCCGGTCGCGCGGCTTCCCGTCCGACCCGCCGTCGCCGTCCGAGCCCGAAGTCGAGGACGAACCCGAAGTCGAGGACGAACCCGGGCCGCCGCCCGAGGCCGACCCGCCGTCCTCCTCCGAGGCCTTCCGCGGCACCTCCGCCGCCCGGTACGCCTCCTCCTCGTCCAGCGTCTCCGCCTCCAGCAGCGCCGCCGCCAGCGCCTCCAGCCGGTGCCGCTGCTCGGTCAGCAGCCGCACCGCGTCCTCGTAGCACTCGGCGACGATCCGCCGCGCCTCCTCGTCCACCGCGTCCAGCGTGGTGGGCGCGGCCGAGAGCCCGTACGCGCCCTGCGCGTCCGCGGGCACCGCGGTGAGCCGCCCGACCCGCTCGCTCATCCCCCAGCGCCCGGCCATCCCGCGCGCGATGTTGGTGACCTGCTCCAGGTCGCTCTCCGCGCCGGTGGTGATCACCCCGTACACCACCTGCTCGGCCGCCATCCCGCCCAGCGCGCCGATGATCCGGCCGCGCAGGTAGGGCTCGGTGTACGAGTAGCGGTCGTTCTCCGGGGTGGAGAGGGTGACGCCGAGGGCGCGGCCGCGCGGCACGATGGTGATCTTGCGCACCGGGTCCGCGCCGGGCTGGAGCATACCCAGCAGCGCGTGCCCGCTCTCGTGGTAGGCCGTCCGCTCACGCTCCTCCTGGGGCATCACCAGCGGCCGCACGGCGCCGAGTTGGACCTTCTCCAGGGCGTCCGAGAGGTCCCGCTCGTTGACCGCGTCCTGCTTGCGCTTGACGGCCAGCAGAGCCGCCTCGTTGACCAGGTTGGCGAGTTCGGCGCCGGTCATCCCGGGGGTGACCTTGGCCAGCTGGTTGAGGTCGGCGCTGCCGGCCAGCGGGACGGTCCGGGTGTGGATGGCCAGGATCGCGGCGCGGCCCTCCCGGTCGGGCGGGCTGACGGTGATCCGCCGGTCGAAGCGGCCGGGGCGCAGCAGCGCCGGGTCGAGCACGTCCGCCCGGTTGGTCGCGGCGATCACGATGACGCCCTCGGAGCCGGAGAAGCCGTCCATCTCGGTGAGGATCTGGTTGAGCGTCTGCTCGCGCTCGTCGTGCCCGCCCATGCCGCCGCCGGCGCCGCGCTGACGGCCGATGGTGTCGATCTCGTCGATGAAGATGATCGCCGGGGCGACCTTGCGGGCCTCGGCGAACAGTTCGCGCACCCGGCTGGCGCCGACGCCGACGATCATCTCGATGAACTCGGAGGCGGAGGCGGAGAAGAACGGCACGTCGGCCTCGCCGGCCACGGCCCGCGCCAGCAGGGTCTTGCCGGTTCCGGGCGGGCCGCTGAGCAGTACGCCGCGCGGCATCTTGGCGCCGAGCCTGCGGTACTGGTCGGGGTTCTTCAAGTAGTCGACCACCTCGGTGAGTTCGGCCTCCACCTCGTCGATGCCGGCCACGTCGGCGAAGGTGGTCCGCTTGCCCTGCTCGGCGGTGACCGGCTTGGGCGGGGCCTTGCGGCCGAGCGGCCCGGCACCGAGACCGCCGGCCATCCGGCGGGCGAGCAGCACCCAGATGAAGATCAGCAGCAGCATCGGGGCGAGCGAGAGCAGCAGGTTGGTGAGGAAGCTGCGCTGCTGCACCGGTGAGGTGGCGGTGACCTCGACGCCCTGCTGCTGCAGGGTGGCCCACAGGTTGTCGCCCGCGAAGGAGGGGCGCTGGGTGTCGAACTCGGTGTAGTCGCCCTTGCCGCTGTCCGGCTTGGGCTGGGCGGTCTTGAGGGTGCCCTCGATCGCGTCGCCCTTGGAGTAGATCTTGGTGATGTTGCCCTTGTTCAGCTGGTTGTTGAACTCGGTGTAGGAGATCGTGGTGGTGCCCTCGTTGCCGAAGAACGACAGCAGCAGGTCGGAGATCAGGAACACCACGAGTGCGGTGAGGATGAGGCCCGGCCAGCCGCCGGGCATCCGGCGGCGGGGTGGCGGCGGGGGCGGGGCGCCCTCGGACCGCCAGGGCTGGTCGGGGGTTTGGCGCGGCGGCACGGGTTCGGTCACCCACCGGACAATACGGACAGGCGCTCGGACGAGCCAACCGCAACGCCGCGCCCCACCGCTCCCACAGGCCGCGCCACGGCCCCCACCAGCGGTTATGCCATGCTGCCCGGCCATTCCTCGGCGGTCAGCGCGAAACGCTCGTGGTCGCGCCAGTCCCCCTGCAGGAACAGCATCCGCGGCGTGAAGCCCTCGTGCCGGAAGCCCAGCCGCTTGGCCATCGCGATCGAACGCTCGTTCTCCGGCTGTACGTTGATCTCCAGCCGGTGCAGGCCGAGCCCGCCGACCGACTGCGGGGCGAAGCAGCGCTCCAGGACCAGCCGCAGGCCCTCGGTCATCCGCCCGGTGCCGGCGAACGGCAGGTACGAGTCGTAGCCCAGCGCGCCGTTGCAGAACCGGCCCATCACGATGTTGGCGACGTTCACCTTGCCGACCAGCCCGCCGGTGTCCCGGTCGAAGATCAGGAAGGTGCGCAGCCCGGCCCCCTGGCGCTCCAGCAGCTCCGGCAGACCGTCCGGCTCGACCGGATTCCACCGCCCGATGTGCTCGGCGGACCGTCGGACCGCCTCGGCGTACACAACCTCGTCGTCGGCCCTCGGGGCCCTGATCATCACTCGCACGCCAACATCATCGGACATGCGAGCGGCCCGCCGCCCCGGAAATGCGGGACGACGGGCCGATCGGGGACGGAGCCGGGCCGGGGCCTACAGCATGTCCTTGAACTCCTTGGGCAGCTCGAAGTCGGCCGGGCCCTTGCCCGCGCCGAGGCCGAACGCGCCGCCGTCGGCCGGGCCCTGGGCGCCGCCCGCGCCGAGGGCGCGGCGCTCGGCGGCCGCAGCCTCCTCCTGCGCGCGCTTCAGCGGGTTGCCGCTCTTGCGCTTGCCCTTGGCCTGCGGGGCCTTCTTGGCGGACTTCTTCGCGCCGCCGCCCATCCCCGGGATCCCCGGCATGCCGGGCATGCCCTTGCCGGAGGCCATCGCGGACATCATCTTGCGGGCGTCGAAGAACCGCTCGACCAGGTTCTTCACCTCGCCGACCTGGACACCCGCGCCCTTGGCGATACGGGCCCGGCGGGAGCCGTTGATCAGCTCCGGCTCGGCGCGCTCGGTCGGGGTCATCGACTTGATGATCGCGCCGACCCGGTTGACGTCCTTGTCGTCGATGTTGTTGATCTGCTCGCGGATCTGACCCATGCCGGGCAGCATGCCGAGCAGCTTGGAGATCGAGCCCATCTTCTGGACCTGCTCCAGCTGTGACAGGAAGTCGTCCAGGGTGAACTGCTTCGGGCCGCCGCGCAGCTTGGCGGCGATCTTCTCGGCCTCGGCCTGCGAGAAGGTCTGCTCGGCCTTCTCGATCAGCGAGAGGACGTCACCCATGCCGAGGATGCGCGAAGCCATCCGGTCCGGGTGGAAGGCGTCGAAGTCGTCGACCTTCTCACCGTTCGAGGCGAACATGATCTGCCGGCCGGTGACGTGCGCGACCGACAGCGCGGCACCGCCACGGGCGTCGCCGTCGAGCTTGGAGAGCACGACACCGGTGAAGTCGACGCCGTCGAGGAAGGCCTGCGCGGTGGTGACCGCGTCCTGACCGATCATCGCGTCGACGACGAACAGGACCTCGTCCGGGTTCACCGCGGCGCGGATGTCGGCGGCCTGCTGCATCAGCTCGGCGTCGATGCCCAGGCGGCCGGCGGTGTCGACGATGACGACGTCGTACTGCTTCTGCTTGGCGTACTCGATCGAGTCCTCGGCGACCTTCACCGGGTCGCCGACACCGTTGCCCGGCTGCGGGCCGTAGAAGGCCACACCGGCCCGCTCGGCGACCACCTGGAGCTGGTTGACGGCGTTGGGGCGCTGGAGGTCACAGGCGACCAGCAGCGGGGTGTGCTTCTGCTTCTTGAGCCAGTGGCCGAGCTTGCCCGCGAGGGTGGTCTTACCGGCACCCTGCAGACCGGCGAGCATGATGACCGTCGGGCCGCTCTTGGCGAACCGCACGCGACGGGTCTCGCCGCCGAGGATCGCGATGAGCTCCTCGTTGACGATCTTGATGATCTGCTGCGCCGGGTTCAGCGCACCGGAGACCTCGACACCGAGCGCCCGCTCCTTGACCTGCTTGATGAAGGCCCGGACGACCGGCAGCGCGACATCCGCCTCCAGCAGCGCGATGCGGATCTCGCGGGCGGTGGCGTCGATGTCCGCCTCGCTCAGGCGGCCCTTGCCCCGGAGGTTCTTGAACGTCGCTGCGAGGCGATCGGAAAGGGTGTCGAACACGTCGGCGCGGGTCCTCTGCGGCATCGGTATCGGTACGGTCGTCGTCCCCCAGGGTATCCGGCCACCCCGGGTACGGTCTCCACCCCTGTGGGAACCCCTGTCGGAATCCCTGTCGAAACCCCTGTCGGGACCCCTGCCCGGGCGGGCTCTCAGCCCAGCGCCGCCCGGGCCGCCGCCGCCACCTCACCGGCCCGCTCGGCGGTGAGCGGACGGCCCTCCGCGTCGGTCAGGTAGAACGAGTCCACGGCCTCCGCGCCCAGCGTGGAGACGTGCGCGGTGCGCACCCGCACCCCCGCCCCGTCCAGCGCCCGGCCGATCCGGTGCAGCAGCCCGGGGGCGTCGTGCGCGCGGACCTCCAGCACGGTCGCGGTCGCCGAGGCCACCGCGGGGGCCACCACGACCACCGGCGGCGGGGTGGCGATGCCCTTGCGGCGCGGGGCGGCGGCGTCCCGCTCGGCGAGGCGGCGGGAGACGTCCAGCGAGCCGTCCAGGGCCCGGCGCAGATCGGCGCGCAGCCGGGCGGCCTCCGGCAGCTCGCCGAACTCGGCGGCCACCCGCCAGGACAGCAGCAGCACCGGGCCCGCGCCGATCGGGTCCAGCTCGCGCAGCCCTGCCGAGCGGACGGTCAGCCGGTGCAGCGCCAGCACCCCGGCGACCGTGCCGAGCAGCCCGGGCCGGTCCGGGACGGCCAGGGTCAGCTCGACGCCCATCGGCTCGGTGCCCGGGTCCGACCCCTCGGCCTGGGCCAGCAGCGACAGCGCGGGAGCGCCGGTGCGGGCGGCCTCGACCGCGAGCCGCTCCTGCTCCGCGGAGGGCGCCCCCTCCGCGGGTGCCCCGCCGGCCCCGGCCAGCTGGGCGGCGGCCCGGGCCACCAGGCCGTCCACCAGCGAGGCCCGCCAGCTGCTCCACGCGGCCGGGCCGGTGGCCAGCGCGTCCGCCTCGGTGAGCGCGTGCAGCAGCTCCAGCTCCACCGGGGTACCGATGACCTTGGTGATCGCCTCCACGGTGGCCGGGTCGTCCGGGTCTCGCCGGGTCGCGGTGTCGACCAGGGTCAGGTGGTGGCGGACCAGCACCGCCAGGGTCTCGACGTCCTCGGCGCCGAAGCCCATCCGGACGGCCAGGTCGCGGACGATCACCTCGCCGGCCTCGCTGTGGTCGCCGGGCCAGCCCTTGCCGATGTCGTGCAGCAGCGCGGCGACCAGCAGCAGGTCCGGCCGGGCCACCCGGCGGGTCATCGCGGCGGCCCGCACGGCCGTCTCGACCAGGTGCCGGTCCACCGTCCAGCGGTGCACCGCGTTGCGCTGCGGACGGCAGCGCACCCGCTCCCAGTCCGGCAGCAGCCGGGTGACCAGCCCCTCCGCCTCCAGCGCCTCCCACACCGGGACGGCCGCCTCCCCCGCGCCGAGCAGGGTGACCAGCTGCTCGCGCGCCTCGTCCGGCCAGGGCACCGGCAGCGGTCGGCACTCGGTGGCCAGTCGGCGCACCGTCGCGTACGAGACGGTCAGCCCGTTCTGCGCGGCGGCAGCCGCGGCGCGCAGCGGCAGCACCGGGTCGGCGGCCGGGCGGGCGGCCTGGGCGAGCACCGCCTCGCCGTCCTGCTCGACCACGCCCTCGGCGAGCGGGCGGCGCTCGACCACGCCCCGGGCCACCGCGCCGGTGCCGCGGCCGGTGCCGGTGAACGGGATGGCCAGCCGACCCACCCGGCGGCCCCGGCCGGACCGGGCGGCCAGTATCCGGTCCACCGCCCGCCAGGTGACGTCGCTCGCGTAGGCGATGGTCCGGGCGGCCTCGTAGACCTGGCGCAGCAGGGTGTCCGCGTCCAGCACGCCGAGCCGCTCGGCGACCTGGTCCTGGTCTTGGAGGCTGAGCCGCTCGGTGGACCGACCGGTGGCCAGGTGCAGCGCGTCGCGGACGTCGGCCAGCCGCAGCGCGGCCGCGTCCAGGCCGTCCCGGGGCGCGTCGGCGAGCCAGGTGGCGGCGATCGCGTCCAGCGCGACGAGGTCGCGCAGCCCGCCGCGGGCCTCCTTGAGGTCGGGCTCCAGCAGGAAGGACAGCTCGCCGTGCCGCTCGGCCCGCTCCCGGCCCAGCTCGCGCAGCTCGGGCAGGCGCGCGGCGGCACCGGCGCGCCAGTCGGTGAGCACCGCGGAGCGCAGCGCGGCGGTGAGCGCCGCGTCCCCGGCGAGGTGGCGGGCGTCCAGCAGGCCGAGCTGGGCCTTGAGGTCGGCGGCGGCGACGGAGCGGGCCTCGGCGACGGTGCGCACCGAGTGGTCGAGATCGGCCCCCGCGTCCCAGACCGGGTACCAGATCCGTTCGGGCAGCTCACGGGCGATCGGGCCGTCGTGCAGCAGCAGCACGTCCAGGTCGCTCCGCGGGGACAGTTCGCCGCGTCCGTAGCCGCCGACGGCGACCAGCGCGACACCGGAGGCGGGGGCATCGGCGGCGGTGAGCAGCCCGGCCAGCCAGTCGTCCGTGAGCCGGGCGAGCGCGGCGCGGCGGGGGCGGCCGGTCAGACCGGGCCGGTCGAGCAGCTCGGCCCTGGCGGCGGCGTGGTCGGAGGGGTCGGAGGGGCTGGTCTCGGTGGTCATGCGCGTGGGTCCCGTCCGTCAGGTGGGCCGCCGAGCGGCCGATCGGGGCGCCGTACGGCCTGCGGCCCGGCCGGGCGCCGATACGCCGTCGGCGGGCCCGCGCCCCCCGTGGGGAGGGGGCGCGGGCCCGCCGATCGGTCAGGGCCTCACAGGGCGTCCGGCCCGCGTTCGCCGGTGCGGACCCGGACGGCGGTGTCGACCGGGACGCTCCACACCTTGCCGTCGCCGATCTTCCCGGTCCGGGCGGCCTTCACCAGGACGTCGATCAGGTCGTCGGCGTCCTCGTCCTCGACCAGGACCTCGATCCGGATCTTCGGCACCAGGTCCACGGTGTACTCGGCGCCCCGGTAGACCTCGGTGTGGCCGCGCTGGCGGCCGTAGCCGCTGGCCTCGGTGACGGTCAGGCCGTGGACCCCGAAGGCCTGCAGGGCGGCCTTCACCTCGTCCAGGCGGTACGGCTTGATCACGGCGGTGATGAGCTTCATCAGGCGTCGACCTCGGTCTTCTCGGCGGGCTTCTCGACGGGCTTCTCGGCGGACCCGGCGACCGGCGCGGAGGCCACGCCGCCCAGGCCCGGCAGGGCTCGGGCCAGGCCCGCGCCCACGGCGCTGAAATCGTAGGCGGACTCGGCGTGTTCGGCCTGGTCGATGCCGGCCACCTCGACCTCCTCGGCGACCCGGAAGCCGACCAGCTTGTCGACCGCCTTCGCCAGCAGCCAGGACAGCACGAACGAGTACGCCGCGACCACCGCCACGCCCATCGCCTGCTTGCCGAGCTGGCCCAGCCCGCCGCCGTAGAACAGGCCCTTGGCGGTCTGGCCGACCCCGCCGGTGGCGAACAGGCCGATCAGCAGCGAGCCGATCGCCCCGCCCACCGCGTGCACGCCCACCACGTCGAGCGAGTCGTCGAAGCCCCAGCGGTACTTCAGCGAGACGGCGGCGGCGCAGACCGCGCCCGCGATCAGGCCGATCGCCACCGCTCCGAGCGGGCTGACCGAGCCGCAGGCCGGGGTGATCGCCACCAGACCGGCCACCGCGCCGGAGGCGGCACCCAGCGTGGTGAACGCGCCGTGCTTGAGCTTCTCGTAGATCAGCCAGCCGACCAGCGCCGCGCCGGTGGCGACCTGGGTGTTGACCACCGCCATCGCGGCGACGCCGTTGGCGGCCAGCGCCGAGCCCGCGTTGAAGCCGAACCAGCCGAACCACAGCAGCCCGGAGCCGAGCATCACCAGCGGCAGGCTGTGCGGGCGCATCGGGTCCTTCTTGAAGCCGACCCGCTTGCCCAGCACCAGGCAGAGCGCGAGGCCCGCGACACCGGCGTTGATGTGCACGGCCGTCCCGCCGGCGAAGTCGATCACGCCGTTTCTGTCGCCGAGCCAGCCGCCGTTGCCGTTGTCGAAGAAGAACACCCAGTGCGCGACCGGGAAGTAGACGATCGTCACCCAGAGGGCGATGAACAGGCCCCAGGCGGCGAACTTGGCCCGGTCCGCGATGGCACCGCTGATCAGCGCCGGGGTGATGATCGCGAACATCAGCTGGAAGACCGCGAACGCGGTCACCGGGATGGACCCGGTCAGCTCGTTCAGCCCGATGCCGCGCATCCCGAGGAAGTCCAGGTTGCCGATGAGTCCGGCGAAGGAGTCGGGCCCGAAGCTGAGCGAGTACCCGTAGAGGACCCAGAGCACGCTGACGATGCCGAGCGAGAGAAAACTCATCGCCAGCATGTTCAGTGTGCTCTTGGCCCTGACCATGCCCCCGTAGAAGAAGGCCAGGCCCGGGGTCATCACCATGACCAGGGCCGCACTGATGAGCACGAAGGCGGTGTCGCCCGCGCTGAAGCCGTCCGGCATCGGCGTCTCCTCTGCGTGAAAGCCGCTCCACCCCCGGGTACCTGTCCCGTGCCACCCGGGGTGGCGGCGATGAAGAGGAGAGTGCCGAAGGCTGGTTTCGGCCAGTGCGGTCCGTTGTTTCGCGGCCGTGACGCGTGCGACGCGCGGGTTACGGGCACGTGAACCGCGGCCATGCCGCAGGGCCGGATGGCGTACCGTGCCGCCGCACGCCATCACCGGCACCGGCACCGGCACCGCTCTTCGGGGGGAAATGCCACCGACCGTGGCGGCGGCGGCCGTCACGGTCGGTGGAGTCCTCTGCGTGGGGGCGTTCAGACCACCGAGACGTACTCCGGGATGTCCTGAACCACCCGCTCCTTGAGCCGGCTCACCGCGTCCACGCCCTTGAACCGGGCGGCCGCGGCCTCCGTGGTCTTGCGCACCCTGGAGTTCAGCCGCTCCGAGCGCACCTTGGTGGCGATGTCCACCGCCTGCTCGGCGTACGCCACCGCCTCCTCGGCCTCCCTCTGCAGCAGGTGCACGCTGGCCATGCCGACCAGGTTGAAGGCGTACGAGCGCACATGGTCCTCGTCCTGGCGGAACAGGTCGACGGCGCGCTCCATCACCGGCGCCGACAGCGAGGCGTACAGCTGGGCGTTGTCCGAGTGGTACGCGAGGTCGCGGTAGGAGTGGGCGTTCTCGGCGTTCAGCTCGGCCGGCGAGAAGAACTTCAGCCAGTCCGGATCCCCGTCCCCCTCGCGGATGTCGGTGAAGGTGTCCTCGGCCAGCCGGATCGCCCGGGCACAGCGGTTCACCTCGCCGATGGTGGCGTAGGCGCGCGCCTCCATCGCGTACAGCAGGGACTGCTGGCGCGGGGTGGCGGTGTCCCGGCTGCCGTACTGCGCCAGGTGGATCAGCTCCAGGGCGTCCTCGCCCCGGTTGAGGTGGATCATCTGGCGGCTCATGTCGGTGAGGATCAGCGCGCCGAACGGGCGGTCACCGGCTTCCTTGGCCGCGTGCAGGGCCAGCACGTAGTACTTCTGCGCGCTCGGGTGCATCCCGACGTCGTAGGACATCCAGCCGGCCAGGTGGGCGAGCTCGGCGGTGAGCCGGAACAGCCGCTTGGTGGTGTCCTCGGTGTACGTCTCCTGGAGCAGGTCGGTGACCTCGTGGAGCTGGCCGACCACGGCCTTGCGGCGCAGCCCGCCGCCGTTCTGGGCGTCCCACTGGCGGAACATGACCGTGGTCTGCTCCAACAGTTCCAGCTCGGGCTCGGAGAGCCGGCCGGTGAACGCCTCGCCGCCGTTGGCCGCGGTCAGGATCGGGGTGGGCATGCCGCCCGGGCCGGGGGCGAGCCAGCGCTGCATCGGCTCGATCAGCGCGGCGCCGGCGGTCAGGGCGAGCGAGGTGCCGAGGAAGCCCCGGCGGTTGAGCATCAGGTCACTGCGGGAGTACTCGCTGATCAGCTGGACGGTCTGCGGGGCGCTCCACGGCAGGTCCACGCCGCCACCCACGGTGGAGACCGGGATCGCGGCGCGCAGGCCGAGGTCCTCGATCGAGACCACCGAGCCGAAGCGCTCCGAGAACAGCTCCGACATGATCTTCGGGATCGGCTCGCGGGGCTGCTCTCCGTCGAGCCAGCGGCGCACCCGGGAGGTGTCGGTGGACACGTGGTGGGCGCCGATCTGCCGGGCCCGGCGGTTGACCTGGCGGGCCAACTCCCCCTTGGACCAGCCACTGCGGGCGAACCACGTGGTCAGCTTCTCATTGGGTTGCTTCTCTGCCATGGGAACGTCCCCATCCCGCCCGGCCCCTGAGGGGCCCCCGATCGTGACCGCCCGACGGTTGCGGGCTCTTGCCAGACGTGCCGCGCCTGAGGTGTTGCGGTACCGCCTCGTCGTACTGGTGTGCCATCGCTCCGGACGGTTCGTCAGATCCCCAACTCCCGTTCCCCTACGGCCCGGAGCAGGCTCCTCGACGACGTCCGTGTGCCGAACGTAGTGCCCCGCGAGGTACCCGTGGGAGCGGCTCTGGCGAAACGCCACCTTTCGCCACCCCCAGGAGTGAACCGAAGTCAAGGGGCACGCGCTTCACTGGATAGTCCCGACGGTGCGGCATATGCGAGCCGCCAAGTCCCCCGGCCAACCCCGGAAGACCCGGCAGACCCCGCAATCCACCGCAGTCACAGGCGAGCTCGCCACCCACTCGGGACGGCAACAGCCTCACGCACACGACGATCCGGCATCGACGCCGCCCCCACAAGGCGGCGCCCGAGGCGCACCACCGCAACAGGCGCGCGCCAAGCGCCGCGCGCCGCCACCGCACAACGCACCACGCAACGGACAATCAACACACAGTCACCATCCCGTAACCATCGGCAACGAGAACCTGTTGGGGGAGGCATGGACAACCTGTTCGGCGAACTTCGACTGGGGCACCTGCGGCTGGCACCGCTGGGCGCGCGCCGCCGCACCAAGGTCACCGCGTCCCAGGCCGCCGCGGAGTACACCGGCCGCTGGGGCTGGGCGGTCGCCACCGGCGACCCGGCCGGCTCCGCCACCGCCCCGACCCGCTGTCCCTGCGGCGCCCACCGCTGCGCCGCGCCCGGCCTGCACCCCGTGCCGGGCACCGAGAGGCGGGCCCGCTCCGCCGGCGCCGAGGGCTCCGTGCTGTTCCCCACCGGCCGCGCCTTCGACGTCCTGGACGTCCCCGAGCAGGCCGGCCTGCAGGCGCTGGTCCGGCTGGAGCGGATGGGCACCCAGGTCGGCCCGGTGCTCGCCCCGCCCACCGGCCGGTTGCAGTTCCTGGTCGCCGCCGGCACCGCCCGCCGACTGCCCGACCTGCTGTACCGGATGGGCTGGGACGACGCCGCGCTCGACCTGGCCTGCCACGGCGAGGGCGGCTACGTCGCCGCCCCGCCCACCGTCCTCGGCGGGCTAGGCCCGGTCCGCTGGCTGCGCCGCCCCACCCGTGACAACGCCGGCTGCCCGCCCGAGGCCCGGCTGCTGCTCGGCACCCTCGCCTATGCCTGCCACCGCAGCCGCGAGCGCACCGCCGAGCCCGCCTGGATCGCCTCGTGACTCGCCCGCTCGCCTCCGGAGCGCTCTGACCCGGTGCCGACGGTCGTCGCTCCGGCGCTCGTCGCTCGCTTGTCGCTCCTCGCTTTCTGCACCGGCGCGCCCCTTCGGCTCGGGGCGGGAGCCCGGGCACGCGAAAGGGCCCGCTCCCGGAGGAGCGGACCCTTCATCCGACGGGGAGCCCCGGTCAGTCCCCGATCAGCGCGTCCACGAACGCACCCGGCTCGAACGGCGCCAGGTCGTCCGCGCCCTCGCCCAGACCGATCAGCTTGACCGGCACGCCCAGGTCGCGCTGCACCGCGACCACGATGCCGCCCTTGGCGGTGCCGTCCAGCTTGGTCAGCACGATGCCGGTGATGTCCACCACCTCGGCGAACACCCGGGCCTGGATCAGGCCGTTCTGGCCGGTGGTGGCGTCCAGCACCAGCAGCACCTCGTCCACCGGGCCGTGCTTCTCGACGACCCGCTTGACCTTGCCCAGCTCGTCCATCAGGCCGGTCTTGGTGTGCAGTCGGCCGGCGGTGTCGATCAGCACGGTGTCCACGCCCTCGGCGATCCCCTCCTTGACCGCGTCGAAGGCGATCGAGGCCGGGTCCCCGCCCTCCGGGCCGCGCACGGTGCGCGCACCGACCCGCTCGCCCCAGGTCTGCAGCTGGTCGGCGGCGGCGGCACGGAAGGTGTCGGCGGCGCCGAGCACCACCCTGCGACCGTCGGCGACCAGGACGCGGGCCAGCTTGCCGGTGGTGGTGGTCTTGCCGACGCCGTTGACGCCGACGACCAGGACCACGGCCGGGCCCTCCTCGTGCTTGACGGAGTGGACGGTGCGGTCGGCGTCCTGGCCGATCAGCTCGACCAGCTCCTCGCGCAGCAGTGCGCGCAGTTCCTCGGGCGTCCGGGTGCCGAGCACCTTCACCCGGGTGCGCAGCCGCTCGACCAGCTCCTGGGTCGGCGCGACGCCGACGTCGGCGGTGAGCAGGGTGTCCTCGATCTCCTCCCAGGTGTCCTCGTCCAGGTGCTCGCGGGAGAGCAGCGAGAGCAGGCCCTTGCCGATCGAGTTCTGCGAGCGGGAGAGCCGGGAGCGCAGCCGGACCAGCCGGCCGGCGGTGGGCTCGGGGACCTCGACGGCGGGCACCGCCTCGGCCTCGGCGGCCTCGACGGTCTCGGGGACCTCGGGGGCCTCAGGAACCGAGGGGGCCTCGGGGGCCTCGGGGACCGCCGGGAGTTCCACCTCCTCGACGGTGCGGCGGGGCTCCTCGGTCGGCGGCGCGGCCTCCTCGCCGACCTGGGGCTCCTGCGGGGTGGTCTTCGGCGCCGTGATGACCGGCGCCTGCGACTTCGGGGGCAGCTGCTGGCGTCGTCTGCCGGAAACGACGAGGCCCGCGATCGCGCAAATGGCGATCACGGCGATGACTACGGCAAGGATCACGTATTCCACATCAGTTTCCTTCGCTTGTTCCCACGACAGAATGATCCTTCGGCTTTCGACGCACGAAGCGCTGCCGCCTCCCTTATGGCCGCTGTCCCGTCCGGCACCGGTCAGGGCTTGGCCGTCACAAGGTCGTCAGACGACTGAGTGAGAAGCCCCCTCACACCTGAGGGGGAGGAGTCACAACGCCCCCAGTATCCGTGATCGGGGGTCGCAGGTGGGCATGTGCCCGACATCGGCTGGCGGGTCTCAACCCGTCGGCTCCGGGACGGCACCGCGGGGCTTCCGCTCGCGGTGCTCCTCCCGCAGCCGCTGGCTGATCACCTGGGAGATCCCGTCACCCTTCATGGTCACGCCGTACAGGGCGTCGGCGGACTCCATGGTCAGCTTCTGGTGGGTGATCACGATCAGCTGGGAGCTCTCCCGCAGCTCCTCCATGATCCCGATCAGCCGACGCAGGTTGGTCTCGTCCAGCGCCGCCTCCAC
Organism: Kitasatospora sp. NPDC004669; assembly: GCF_040609455.1. Lineage (NCBI taxonomy): Bacteria > Bacillati > Actinomycetota > Actinomycetes > Kitasatosporales > Streptomycetaceae > Kitasatospora > Kitasatospora sp. NPDC004669. The sequence goes on along the minus strand of NZ_JBEXKB010000048.1, from coordinate 20,822 downwards.
CTCGTCCATCACGTAGAACGGACTGGGCCGGGCCTTGAAGATCGCCACCAGCAGCGCCACCGCGGTCAGCGAGCGCTCGCCGCCGGACAGCAGCGACAGCCGCTTGACCTTCTTGCCCGGCGGGCGGGCCTCCACCTCGACCCCGGTGGTGAGCATGTTGTCCGGGTCGGTCAGGACGAGCCGCCCCTCGCCGCCCGGGAAGAGCCGGGCGAAGACGCCCTCGAACTGGGCGGCGGTGTCGTGGTACGCCGAGGTGAACAGCTGCTCGACCCGCTGGTCCACGTCGCGGACGATGTCCAGCAGGTCGCGCCGGCTGCGTTTGAGGTCGTCCAGCTGCTCGCCAAGGAACTGGTGGCGCTCCTCCAGCGCGGCGAACTCCTCCAACGCCAGCGGGTTGACCTTGCCGAGCTGCTGGTAGGCCTTCTCGGCGGTCCTCAACCGCTTCTCCTGCTCGGCCCGGACGTACGGGTACGGCTCCCCCGGCTCCTTGCCCTCCTCGGCTGTGACATCAACGGCTGACGCCGCGGACGACGGCGGGACGGGCTGGTCCGGCCCGTACGAGGCGAGCAGCTCGCCCCCGTCGATGCCGAACTCCTCCAGCGCCCGGGCCTCCAGCTGCTCGATCCGCAGCCGCTTCTCGGCCCGCAGCACCTCGTCCCGGTGCCCGGCGTCGACCAGCTTGTCCAGCTCCTCCTTGAGGCCCCGGCCGTGCTCGCGATGTTCGCGCAGTTCGTTCTCGCGCTCGGCGCGCGCCTGTTCGACCGCCGCGCGCCCGGCGTCGGCGCGGGCCAGCGACACCTCCAGGCAGGCCAGCAACTGCCGGGCGCCCGCCGCGACGGCCTTCGCCACCCCGGCGTCGTGCTCGGCGCGCCGACGGCGTTCGGCGGCCCGGGCGCGCGCCTCCCGCTCGGCGCGGGCCGCGCGGTCCAGCTGGTCGGCCCGGCCGGCCAGGGCGCGGACCCGCTCCTCGTGGGTGCGCACGGCGAGCCGGGCCTCCAGCTCGGCCTGCCGGGCGGCCGAGGCGGCCTCGGCCAGCCGCTGCTGCTCGGCGGGGTCCGGCTCGTCCTCCCCCGCGTCCGCCGACTCCTCGGCCACGGCCAGTCGTTCGGCCAGTTCCTCGGCGGTGAGCAGCAGTTCGGCCAGGCCCTGTTCCGCCCGGGCGGCGGCGGCCGACAGCCGCTCGGCCTCCCCGACGGCGGCGCGGGCCTGCCCGCCGAGGCGGCCGAGCGCACCGGCCGTCTGAGCCCGCTCCTTCTCCGCCCGCCGCCGCAGCTCGGCGAGTTGCTCCACCTCGGCTGCCGACTCCCGGCGCAGCTCGGTGAGTTCGGTCAGCCGCTGGGCCGACTCGGCGCAGCGCAGGGTGAGTTCCCCGATCGCCCGACCCGCCTCGTCCACCGCCGCCTGGGTCTCCAGCAGGCTCGGCGCGCCGCCGGAGCCGCCCTGTGCGAGGCCGACGCCCAGCCGGTCCCCGTCGGCGGTGACGGCGGTCAGCCCGGGGCGGTCGGCGACCAGTCGCAGCGCCCGGTCAAGGTCGGCGACCACCGCCACCCCGGCCAGCAGGCCCCGGACGGCGGCGAGCAACTCGGCCGGGCCGTCCACCAGTTCGGCCACCCACCGGGCCCCTTCCGGCAACTTCCCGCCCGGCGACCGCCCGTCCGCATACGGAACTTCCGGAGCGCCGGCGATCAACAGCGCGGCCCGCCCGGCGTCCTGCTCGCGCAGCAGCCGCAACGCCCCGGCTGCGGCGGTCGGCGAGTCCACGACCACCGCGTCGGCCGCCGCTCCGAGCGCCGCGGCGACCGGCACCTCGTACCCGGCCTCGATCCGCAGCAGCGCGGCCGCCGGGCCGAGCAGCCCGGTCAGCCGCTCCCCCGCGTCCAGCAGCGCACCGGTGCCGTCCTTGCGGCGCAGTCCGAGTGAGAGCGCCTCGTGCCGCGCGGTGAGTGCGGCCCGTTCACGCTCGGCGGCCCCGGCCGCCTCGCGGGCGGCGGCCAGCTCCCGTTCCACGGCGGCCAGCCGCTCCCGGGCCGCCCGGTGCCCGGCCTCGGCCTGCTCGTCGTCCCCGGTCAGTCCGTCCACCTGCTGCTGGAGCTCGTCCAGTTCGCCCTGAGCGGCCTCGGCGCGCAGCAGCGCCTCGTCCCGGGCTTCGGTGAGCCGGCCGATCTCGGCCTCGGCCGAGGTCGCCTTGGAGCGGGCGGCGGCGGCCTGCCCCTGCAGTCGGGCGAGGCCTTCCCGGCGGTCCGCGATGGCCCGGGCGGCGTCCCGCAGCCGGCGCTCCTCGGCGGCCAGCCCACGTTCCAGCCCGCCCTTGCGCTCGACCGCCTCGGCCAGCGCGTACTGGGCCTCCTCCAGCGCCTCGACGAGGGCGGCCTCCTCCTCGCGGACCCGCTCTGCCTCCCGCTCCAGCTCCTCGGGGTCGCGGCCGCGCCGCTCCTCGCTCTGTCCCCCGGCGGCGGCGTGCCGGGCCCGGGCCTCGGCCAGTCCGATCGTGCCGCGGGTGCGCTCGGCGAGCGCGGAGATCCGGTACCAGGTCTGCCGGGCGGTCTCCAGGCTCGGGCCGAGCTGCTGGACCTGCGCCTCCAGGACCCGTTCGCGCTGCACCGCGCGGGCCAGCTCCTGTTCGACGGTGGTCCGGCGCAGCCGCAGCGCCAGTTCGTCGGCGACCTCGGCCTCGACGGCCCGGCGCAGGGTGAGCAGGTCGTCGGCGAGCAGCCGCAGCCGGGCGTCGCGCAGGTCGGCCTGGATGCCGGCGGCGCGGCGGGCGATCCTGGCCTGCCGACCGAGCGGTCCGAGCTGGCGGCGCAGTTCGGCCACCAGGTCCTGGACCCGGTTGAGGTTGGCCTGCATCGCGTCCAGCTTCCGCAGCGCCTTCTCCTTGCGCTTGCGGTGCTTGAGGACGCCGGCCGCCTCCTCGATGAAGGCGCGTCGGCCCATCGGGTCCGCGTGGAGCACGGAGTCGAGCTGGCCCTGCCCGACGATGACGTGCATCTCGCGGCCGATGCCGGAGTCGGAGAGCAGCTCCTGGATGTCCAGCAGGCGGCAGGTCTCGCCGTTGAGGGCGTACTCGCTGCCGCCGTTGCGGAACATGGTCCGGGTGATCGTCACCTCGGAGTAGTCGATCGGCAGGGCGCCGTCGCCGTTGTCGATGGTGAGGCTGACCTCGGCGCGGCCGAGCGGGGCGCGCCCGCTGGTCCCGGCGAAGATGACGTCCTCCATCTTGCCGCCGCGCAGCGACTTGGCCCCCTGCTCGCCCATCACCCAGGACAGCGCGTCGACCACGTTCGACTTGCCGGAGCCGTTCGGGCCGACGACGCAGGTGATGCCCGGCTCGAAGCGCAGGGTGGTGCTGGAGGCGAAGGACTTGAATCCGCGCAGCGTCAGACTCTTCAGATGCACGCGGCCGGTCTCCTCAATCACTCACGACGGGGACCGACTGTATCCGGAGTCCGACACGACGAAGGGACGCCACATCCGGGCGTCCCTTGCAAAGCTGCGTCCCTTTCGGGGCGGCTCAGTGCACAGCGGCGTCGATCTGTGAGGACCGGGGCGGGGCTCAGGTGAGAGCCGGCTCCCGCTGGTCCAGATCAATGCTGTTGAGCAGCGAGTGCTCACTAGCGACAGCGGTGAGAGCGTCGTTCTCAGCCTGCATCCGAAGGAGCTGGGCTTCAAGGTCCTGGACGCGCTGCTGAAGCCGTCGCATCTCGGAGAGCATTCGCGGGTCGGGGCCGCCGACGTACCCGAGAAGCGCCTTTGCCATGATGAATGGTCCTCCACGCTGAGTGACCGAACCGGAACGGTACAGGTCTAGGGGAAGGGGGACGCACGCGCGGCGCGCACCGGAAGTGCTGGCTGGGCACTACGACACAACCACCGTGAGCTGGGCTCACGAGGGCATGCGCCTGCCGGGAAACGCGATCGTGTGCGCGGGCTTCAAGCGTCTCACCAAAGACGGTACGGGTCAACACGATCACCGCACGCTACCGCGCCCCTGTCACCTGCCCGGCGGTGTCGTCACGCCTGGGGGTCTCGGGCCCGGGTCCACCACGTGCTCGTGGATCATCGTTCGATGCGGAGTCAACCACGAGTCTGCCCGAATGGCAACCGTATGACACCGGCGGTTGCCGATCATTTCCGGGACACGACGGTGTCGGGCCGGAAAACAGCGGCTCAGCGGATCTCGAAGCCCTCGTAACCTGCGCCGACGGCGGTCCAGATCTCGGTCACGCCGCTCACCGCGCCGGGCGTGTCGGGGCCGCGCAGCAGGGCCAGCAACTGCTCGCAGTCGGCGGCCAGACCCTCGGCCACCACCTGCACCCGACCGTCGCCGAGGTTGCCGGTGTAGCCGGTCAGGCCGATCTCCAGCGCCCGCGCCCTGGTCCACCAGCGGAAGCCGACCTCCTGGACCTTCCCCCGGACCCAGGCGGTCACCCGGACCGGTTCATCGCTGTGGGCGTCGCGACCGTGCATGCCCCCGACCCTAACCTTCGCCGCGGCCGGTCACAGCTCCACGGGGCCCTCGACCGTCCAACCCGGGGTGCGCACCTCGGCGTGCAGCTCGCCGCGGCGGGCCTCCCGGCCGCAGGTGCGGCAGACCCAGGCCGGGTCGAAGGGGTGCGGCTCGTGGCCCTCGGGCTCGTGCGCGAAGGCCACCGGGGAGTCCGGCACCAGCCAGCGGTCGCCCCAGGTGCGCAGCGCGTGTGCGAGCGGGGCGAGGTCCCGGCCGGCCTCGGTGAGGTGGTACTCGTAGCGGAGCGGCCGCTCGCTGTACGCGCGGCGCTCGACCACCCCGGCTTCCTCCAGGGCGCGCAGCCGCGCGGTCAGCCGGTCGCGCGGGGCGCCGGTGTTGCGGGCGATCCGGTCGAAGCGGTGGTTGCCGTAGAACAGCTCTCGCACCGCCAGCAGCGCCCACTTCTCGCCCACCACCTGCAGCGCGGCCGCCATCGAGCAGGGTCGGCCGGGAACGGCGGCGAGGGTGCGGGCGAGCGGGGTGTCGGAGGTCACGGTGCCAGCGTGCCACACCGGGTTGGCTTCTCAAACCGCGTCACTCGGCCCCGGCCGAGGACGGCGAACGGCCCCGCCGGAAGAACCGGCGGGGCCGTGGGGTCAGGATCGGATCAGCGGATCACCAGTCGTCGCCACCGCCGCCGAAGTCGCCGCCACCGCTCCAGTCGCTGCCGCTGAAGTCCGCGGCGTTGAAGTCGGCGCCGGTGTAGTCGCCGCCCTCGTACTGGTCCTGGTAGCCGCCGTAGCCGCCGTGGCCGCCCTCCATCATCGGCGCGGCCGCGTAGGACGGGGTGCTCATCATCGAGCCGAGCGCGGTGCCGATCAGCAGGCCGGGCAGCAGGCCGCCGCCGAAACTGCTGTAGTAGCCGCCCGCATAGGGCGCGTACGCCGGGCCGGCGTTCCAGTACGGCTGCGGGCCGTACTCGGTGTCGACGGTGCGCACCGCCGGGTCGAGGCCGGCCGCGACCCGGTCCGCGTCGGCCTGGCAGACCGGGACGCTGCGGGCGGAGCCGCCGGCCGGGGCCCAGTCGACGTCCTTGACGGACGGGCCGTGGCGCGGGTCCATGAAGCACGGGGGGCGCCGCTCGGGCAGCGGGCGCTTCTCCCGCCGGGCCGCCAGGGTGGCCAACTGGAACCGGCCGTCCTCGATCGCCTCGGTGACCTGCTTGACGTCCTCGGGCTTCTTGGCCTCGTCCATCAGCCGCTTGGACTTCTCGTACGAGTCCAGGGCGTGGCTGTAGTCGGTGCGCTGGGCGTCGTCGGCATCGCTCGCGCGCGGGTCGAAGTCGAGCCGCTCCAGCTCCACGCCGAAGGCGGTGATGTCCTCGTCCACCACGCGGCGCAGCTGCTCCAGCTCGGCCCGGGCCTGCTCCTCCTTGCGCTTCTTGGCGCGGCGGAAGAGGAAGAAGACGCCGGCGCCGGCCAGCGCCACCAGCACGACCGGGATGACCACCCAGGCGATCGAGGTGCTGTCGTTGACCCCGGTGCCCTTGGTCTGCGGGGCGGCCTGGTCGACGAAGTCGTTCAGGGTGGCGTTGATGTCACCCTTGTCGGCGCGGGTGACGGCGCCCCCGATCCGGTCCGCGACGCCGACGCCCATCGCGCCGCGGTCGGAGCGGGCCATGAAGCCGCTGGTGCCCCGCCAGACGCCGTAGACGCCGTCGATGCCCACCAGGGTGCGCAGGTCCGTCAGGACGGTGTCCTTGTTGGCGGCGTCGGGGACGACAGCGATGAAGATCGGCTTGTCGGCCTTCTCGATCTTCTTGGTCAGGGCGTCCGCCTGGGCCTGGCTGAAGCGGTCCAGCATCTGCGGGGCGACGTAGACCTGCCCCTTCTTCAGGGTGGCCGCGGCGTCGCTCAGCCCGCCGGCGGCGGAGGCCGCCGGCGCGAACAGGAGCAGCAGCCCGAGCAGCGCCGCCACCAGGGCAAGTGGCCCGGCGCCCCGGGAACGTCGTGCAAGGGTTCTCATGCCCCCGACGCTACCGTGACCGGCGGCAGAGCACGGCATACCCTTCGCATACTGGTTATGACAAGATTCCCCGCCGTCCGCCGGGGCGCTTCCCCTTCTCGCGGATGACATTTCCCCCAATCACCCCTGAGACGGGTGGGACGCGGGAACCGCGCGAGGCGCCAGGACGTGCGTCCCGGCGGGCCCGGGACGGTCCGGAGGCGGTCCGCAAAGGCCCGAGGGGGCGTGCCGACCGTACCGCGCGAGCGGGCATAGTGGTCCCGGACCGCTGGTCCCATGACCTGTTCTTGAACCAACTCCCGATCGGAGCGCTCGGTGATCATCGGCCTCGTCACGGCCGTGGCGGCATCCGCCTGCTACGGCACCGGCTCGGTCCTGCAAGCCGTCGGATCCCGCCGTTCCGCCCGGGAGGAGGAGGCCGAGGGCGCCACCACCGCGACCACCGAGCACGGCGGACCGAGCCTGTCCTCCACCGCGAAGGCCGCCGTCACCTGGGAGTTCATCACCGGCACGGTGCTCGACCTGATCGGCTTCGGGCTGGGCGCGCTGGCCGCGCGGCTGCTGCCGCTGTTCCTCTCCCAGACCATCATCAGCGCCAACCTGGTGATCACCGCGGTGCTGAGCATCAGGCTGCTGGGCCTCCGGCTCAAGCAGCTGGAGTGGGCCTCGATCGGCGTGCTCTGTTCGGCGCTGGTGCTGCTGGCCGTCTCGGCCGGCCCGGAGGGCGGCCACCACGCGGAGATGTCCTTCCACTGGTGGCTGCTGATCATCACCACCGTGCTGCTGGTCGGCGGCGGCCTGCTGGTGCGCCGGATGGGCTCCAAGGGCGCGATCGTCGCCGGTCTGCTCTCCGGCCTCGGCTTCGGCGCCCTGGGCATCGGCGTGCGCATCCTCAACGGCATCGACCCGTTCGACCTCGGCCGGCTGCTCTCCGACCCGGCGCTGTACGCGATCGTGATCGGCGGCCTCGGCGGCATGTACGTGCACACCGTGGCGCTGCAGATCGGCTCGGTGAACGGCGCGACGGCCGCACTGGTGGTCGGCGAGACGGTGCTGCCCGGCGCGATCGGCGTGCTCTGGCTCGGCGACTCCTCCAAGGCCGGCCTGGGCTGGCTCGGCGTGATCGGCTTCCTGCTCGCGGTGGTCTCCGCGGTCGGCGTCGCCTACTTCGGCCAGGACACCCACGGCGCCCCGGCCGAGGACTCCGCCGACCAGCCGGAACTCGCCAGGCAGTAGCGGCTCAGTCCCCGCTGCGGGTCCGCGGCACGCGCTGGCAGCGGGGGCAGAAGTAGCTTGAGCGGTTCATCCAGGCGGCCCGCCGGATCGGGGTGCCGCAGCGGCGGCAGGGCTCCTGCTCGCGGCCGTAGGCGTCGAGGTCCCGGGAGAAGTAGCCGCTCTCCCCGTTCACGTTGACGTACAGGCTGTCGAAGCTGGTGCCGCCGACGGCGAGCGCCGCGGTCATCACGTCCCGGGCGTTGGCCAGCAGCAGGGCGGCCTGCGGGCGGGTGAGCGTCGCGGTCGGGCGGTCGTAGTGCAGCTTGGAACGCCACAGCGCCTCGTCGGCGTAGATGTTGCCGACACCACTGATCAGGGTCTGGTCCAGCAGCGCCCGCTTGACCGTGGTGCGCTTGGCCCGCAGCGCGGCCGTGAAGGCCTCGTCGTCGAAGCGCGGGTCGAGCGGGTCCCGGGCGATGTGCGCGATGGAGACCGGTGTGCCCTCCGGGTCGCCCTCCTCGGCCTCCTCGACCGCCAGGCCGCCGAAGGTCCGCTGGTCGACGAAGCGCAGCTCGCGCCCGCCGTCGGTGAAGCGCAGCCGGACCCGCAGATGGGCCTCGTCCGGCGTCGACGGGTCCTGGACGAGCAGCTGGCCGCTCATCCCGAGGTGGCCGATCAGCGAGAAACCCGCACCCGTGCCGGTCAGCGGCAGCCAGAGGTACTTGCCGCGCCGCTGGGCGGTGCCGAGGGTGGTGCCGGTCAGCCGCGCCGTGAAGTCGGCCGCACCGGCCGGCTGGCGGCGCACCGCGCGCGGGTGCAGCACCTGGACGTCGGCGACGGTCCGCCCGGCGACCCAGTTCGCCAGACCACGGCGGACGACCTCGACCTCGGGAAGTTCGGGCACGGGAACAGACCTCCTGCGGAAAAGGGATCAGCAGGAGTGAAGGCTACTTCCACGTCACGCGCCGGCGGGCAGCCGGTCGGCGTACTTCTCCTTGATCGCGCGCCAGGCGCTCTCGGCGGCCTTCTGCTCGGCTTCCTTCTTCGAGCGGCCGACGCCGCTGCCGAAGTCCTCGCCGGCCACCCGGGCCGCCGCGGTGAAGGTCTTCTCGTGGTCCGGGCCGGACTCCATGACCACGTACTCGGGCACCCCGATGCCCACCGAGGCGGTGAGCTCCTGGAGGCTGGTCTTCCAGTCCAGGCCGGCTCCCAGCTGAGAGGACTCCTCGATCAGCGGGTCGAACAGCCGGTGGACGAACTCGGTGGCCGCCTCCAGACCGCGGTCCAGGTAGACGGCTCCGATCACGGCCTCGACGGTGTCGGT